>JANYBF010000546.1 GCA_025360895.1 Verrucomicrobiota bacterium | reverse complement strand
CGACCGGCGAATCCCCGACGGTGGATTACGAGGAGCATATCCGGCTCATCGCGCTCTCGGTGAAATTCGCCGATGGCAAAATCAAGGTGATCGCAGGTACCGGCGGCAACTCGACCAAGGAAGCCATTTACCTGACGCAGGAGGCGGAGAAAGCCGGAGCGGACGCATCGTTGCAGGTGGCGCCATACTACAACAAACCTACCCAAGACGGTTTGTTCCAGCATTTCCATGCGATCGCGCGCAGCACCAAGCTGCCCATCCTGCTTTACAGCATTCCTGGCCGCTGCGGCATCGAAATTGGCGTGGACACCGTGAATCGTCTCGCGCATGACAGCGTAAACATCGTTGGCATCAAGGAGGCCAGCGGCAACCCGGATCGGGTGTCGCAACTGCGCGCCGCGCTGGGGCCGAAGTTCACGATTCTCTCCGGCGACGATTCACTCACGCTGCCGTTCATGGCGGTGGGGGCGCACGGTGTCATTAGCGTGGCGTCCAACATTATTCCGCGTGAAGTTGCGCACATGGTTCGTGCCTACGCAACCGGCAACACCTCGCTGGCGCTCAAGCTCCATGACAAGTTTTATCCCCTGTTCAAGGATTTGTTTATCGAGACCAACCCGGGCCCGGTGAAAACCGCCTTGGCGATGATGGGCATGATGGAAGAGGACTTCCGTCTGCCGCTCGTGCGCATCAGCGCCGCGAGCCGGGAGAAACTGCGGCGCACGATGAAGACCTGTGGGGTTTTGAAATGACGCGCGTCATCATCACCGGGGCCAAGGGCCGCATGGGCCAGGCCATCAACGCTTGTGCCGCGCTGCATGAACCGCTTCAGGTCGTCGGCCAGATTGATCAGGGCGACGATTTACGCGCCGCGATTGACCAGGGCGACGTCGTCATTGATTTCAGTTCGCACGCGCTCACTCCGGAAGTCGCGGCGCTCTGCGTCCAACACAAGAAGGCATTGGTTATTGGTACCACCGGCCACACGGACACCGACACGTTTGCGATCAGGTCTGTCATCGGGCCCATTCCGGTCGTTTGGGCGTCGAATTTTTCCACCGGCGTGAACACGTTATTCTGGCTCACGCGCAAGGCGGCGGAAATTCTTGGTCCCGGCTACGACCTCGAAGTCGTGGAGATGCACCATCGCTTCAAACATGACGCTCCCAGCGGTACGGCCAAGAACCTCGCGGACATTCTGGCGAAAGTTCGTCACCTGCATTTGCCCGAAGCCGCGCGGCACGGACGGCAAGGCCTCACCGGCGAGCGCACGCCCAACGAAATTGGCATTCATTCACTGCGCGGCGGCGATGTGGTCGGCGACCACACGGTTGTCTTTGCCACGAACGGGGAACGGGTGGAATTGACGCACAAGGCTTCGAGCCGCGACACCTTCGCCAACGGCGCGTTGCGCGCGGCGCTGTGGGTCGTGAAACAAAAGCCTGGCCTCTACGACATGCAGGATGTGTTGGGCCTGAAATGATTTCGTAGAAGACGACGTGAGGCGTCTCTGAAATCAAACTGGAGCAGCATGAGCCTCCCGACACCGTCTCCGGCGGTCGCCTTCGTCGCCCTCGGCTCAAACTTGGGTGACTCGCAGCGCGTCCTCCGCGAAGCAATGCAACAGCTTCAGGCAATTTCCCGTCAACCCCTGGTCAAATCCTCGCTCTGGCAAACCTCGCCGGTGGATTGTCCGCCCGGTTCACCACTGTTTGTAAATGCGGTGGTTGCGCTCGTGCCGGGTGTCGGAGAAACGCCGGAGTCTTTGCTCGCTCAGTTGCAGGCGATGGAAAAGGAGTTCGGACGGCGGCCGAAGAAAGTTCTCAACGAACCCCGGCCGCTCGACCTCGATCTGATTGCCTTTGGCCGGGAGGCGTGGAATACGCTGGAATTGACCTTGCCGCATCCCCGGGCGCACCTGCGGCGGTTTGTGCTGCAACCGCTCAGTGAAATTGCGCCAAAGTTAATAATGCCCGGGCAGACGCAAACGATCGCGGAATTATTGGAACACCTTCCCGCAAACGAGACGCTCGTGAGGTTGGCGACTTGATCTGAAGTGCTCGAATCCGAAAGGGGCGCGAACGCCGGCGGCGGCAAACGGACAGCGCGGCGAAAGTCCCAGCCTGTGACTTTCAGCGGAATACCATTGAAAATTCGGAATCAGCGTCGGCATGGACACGAAAATAACCGAGTAACCGACAACTGCAAAGACGGGAGTTGTAATCGGCAAGTCACCGAACGCGGCAGGCGAGACACGCTGCGCTACCTTTCTTTGCGCCTCTGCGTCTTGGCGTTCAATTCCTCCGCCTTGCCGCGCCGGAATTTTTTCGCCATCATCCCGCGAATGAAAAAGAAAATTTCTCGCGGCCAGCAAATCAACCTGCGTCCATTTTCCAGCGGCCTGCTGGACGGACCGCACCGCGCCGCTGCGCGTGCCATGCTTTATCCGGTCGGTTTCACGGAGGAAGATTTCAAGAAGCCCATCATCGGCATTGCCTCCACCTGGAGCAACGTCACACCGTGCAACATGCACATTGATAAACTCGCGCTCGAAGCCGAGAAAGGCGCGAACGCCGGCGGCGGCAAAGCAATCGTCTTCAACACCATCACCATCTCCGACGGCATCTCGATGGGCAGCGAAGGCATGAAGTATTCCCTCGTCTCGCGCGAAGTCATCGCCGACTCCATCGAAACCGTCGTGGGCTGCGGTGGCATGGACGGCTACGTGGCCATCGGCGGTTGCGACAAAAATATGCCCGGCGCGATGATCTGCATCGCCCGCATGAATCGCCCCGCCGTATTTGTCTATGGC
>JANYBF010000492.1 GCA_025360895.1 Verrucomicrobiota bacterium | reverse complement strand
GGGTCGGCCTTCAGCCGCGCGCGCAGTTCGTGCAAGGCGGGAAACACGACCGGCGGGCTGACGAAGAGCACGGGCTTGTGCTGAAGGGTCGCCATGATGATCTCATGCGGCGTGCCGACACTGTAAATGTTCGTTGGGCAATACGAAATGCTGAAGTCGCTGGTGTCCACCATCCGCAGGTCTATGTGCAGGGTTTCCCAGAATTGTTTTGCGCACCAGGCGCGGGCTTGGGCTCCGGCCTTGCCGCCAGCGTAGGTCCAGCGGCGACGGATGCGGTCCCCGCTCTTGGCGTCTTCGCGTCCGTATTCGTGCAAGCCACGCACGTCCGGCTTGAACCAAGGGTCAAACACCGTAACACCCATCTCCTGGAGAAACTGGCTGACCCGATTGCGCCAGCCCGATTGTTTCTCGGCAGTGCGCGACGCGACAAAATCCATCGGGCCGGAGAGATAAACGCGCGCGCCCTGCAACAACGGGCTGTTTCGTTTAGGGCGTGCCATCCGCGAGACGATAAAGTCCGCGGGTGAACGACTCAAGTCTGGAGAAAGGCCGAGTGGTAATGGTTGGCTTTTCGGTGGGGCGAGCGTTCTCGCGAGCCGGCTCGTCCGGAGCCTCGCCCCACCAAACAGTAGCATTACCGAAAGGCTGGAGCAGGGCTGGTTGGGCGGTTTTCGTTTTCAGAAATTTGCGTCGTCAGGCGGGCGCGGATTCAATAAATTCAAAACGTGTTATCGCCGAAACCGTGGAAACCTGAAGCCGTGTTGCGGCTGCTATTCGGGATCTTCGTGGGCGTATTCGTCGGCACGTTACTGACCCTGTTGGTGCGAGGGGCGAATGGCACGAAGCCGGAACTGTCCGTTGGCCGGATGTTGGTAGGGGTGTTGAGCTTTCAGGGTGTGGCCCTGGTGTTGGTGTGGCGTTTCATCTGCGGGCACCATCTGAGTTGGGCGGAAGCATTCGGTT
This sequence comes from Verrucomicrobiota bacterium, assembly GCA_025360895.1. Lineage (GTDB taxonomy): Bacteria > Verrucomicrobiota > Verrucomicrobiia > Limisphaerales > JADLHS01 > JADLHS01. Next base: position 17,056 of record JANYBF010000492.1, on the reverse strand, counting down.
TTCGCAACCGGCCAAACCGCGCGCTCCGGCTGGGTGCGCTGGCCGTGGGCCTCTTTTTCCCTGTCGGCCAGTTGTTACAACTGTTGTCCATCAAGCTGCTGACCTGGCTGCACCTTGATCCGACCGCGCAAGCAGCCGTGGAAGTTTTGCGCGGCGCCAATCGCGGTCCCGGGTTGGTCGTTTTCGCGCTGGTCACAATTATTCTTGTGCCGTTGGCCGAGGAGCTGGTCTTTCGTGGGATTCTTTACCCGGCGATAAAAAACGCGGGTTTTCCGCGGCTGGCGCTTTGGGGCACGTCGGCGCTCTTTGCGACCATCCATTTCAACCTCGCCAGCTTTCTGCCCTTGCTCCTGCTGGCGTTGGTGCTGACTTGGCTCGATGAAAGAGCGGACAATCTGCTCGCGCCCATTGCGGCCCACAGCCTGTTTAATGCGGTCAATCTGGGGCTGTTCTTTTTGTCCGCTGAATTCAGCCGCGCCCTGCCCACCCAGCCATGAACGAGTTTGAACTGATTGCCCGGCTCACGCGCACGCTGCCAACCAACGAATCCGTCGTGGTGGGCGCGGGTGACGATTGCGCCGTGCTGGACGTAGGCATGGGCGACCGGTTGCTGTTGTTCAAGACGGACGCCATCGTGCAGGGAATTCATTTCACCGCCGACGTGCCGCCGGAAAAAATCGGGCACAAGGCGCTCGCCCGCTGCTTGAGCGACATCGCCGCGATGGCGGGCACGCCCACGGCGGCCGTCGTGACACTTGCGTTGCCCAAGAAATTCGCGCCGGAATTTGTGGAGCAGGTGTACGCCGGGATGAACGCGCTCGCGCAGCAGCACGGTATCGCCATTGTGGGCGGCGAAACGACCACGAATCCCGGAGGGCTGCTGATTTCCGTGGCGCTGATTGGTTTTGTCCCGCGCGAAAAAGTTTTGCGGCGCGCGGGCGCGAAAGTGGGGGATGCGATCTTTGTCACCGGCGAACTCGGGGGCTCGATTGCGGGCCGGCATCTGGAGTTTGAGCCGCGCCTGGCCGAGGCGCGTTGGCTGGCGGAGCATTTTAACATTCATTCGCTCATGGATGTAAGCGATGGGCTGGCCGGCGACCTTCGGCATATTCTCAATGCCAGCCACGTCGGCGCGCAATTACACAAGTCGGCGGTGCCGATCAACCGCGCGGCGAAAGCCATCGCCCGCAAAGGCGACGCGGCCAAGCCCGCGTTTGTAGCGGCACTAACGGACGGTGAGGATTTTGAATTGTTGTTCACGGTAGCGAGCAAGACGGCGGTGCCCCTGCTCGACGCGTGGAAGCAAACATTTCCCGACCTCAAATTAAGTTGCATCGGAAAAATCATCGCCGGGGAAGGCATCAAGCTACGCGATGAAACCGGGATTCGACCACTGACGGTTCATGGCTACGTTCATTTCTCATAGTCCGGCGGAAACCGAATCGCTCGGTGAGCAATGGGGGCGCGCAGCCGAACGCGGCTGGGTCATTGCGTTGAGTGGCGATCTGGGTGCAGGCAAAACGCAGCTTGTCAAAGGCATTGCCCGCGGGTTGGGCGTGACGGCGCGGGTGCATTCGCCAACCTTTACCTTGGTCAACGAGTACGGCGGCGGGCGGTGGCGGTTGTTTCATCTGGATTTGTACCGGCTCGAAACGCCCGAGCAAATTCGCCGCGCCGGGCTGGAGGAATACTGGCAGCCGGACGGGGTGACGGTGATCGAATGGGCGGAACGACTTACGGAAGGCGGAGGGCGGAGGATGGCGAGCGGAATCTTGTTTCGGGTAACGCTTGAGGTCTTGAACGAAACGGAGCGAAAGATTGTTTATGAAGATTTTGTCGCTTGAATTCAGTTCGGCGCAACGCAGTGTTGCAGTTTTGAATCCGCCGGCTGGCGCGGGGACGGAAGTAGTGGACACGACGACAGGGCAGACCATGAAACCGTTCGCCATGATAGAAGCCGCATTACGCTCGGCGGGACTGGAGCGCGAGGAAATTGAAGGTATTGCGGTCGGTCGGGGGCCGGGGTCTTACACGGGCATTCGGGTGGCGATTTCGCTGGCGCAAGGCTGGCAATTGGCCCACGGGGTAAAATTGCTCGGCGTAAGCAGCGCTGAGGGCATCGCCGCGCAGGCGCAAGCGGAGGGCCTGACGGATAAATTTAGCGTCGTGATTGATGCGCAACGCGGGGAATTTTATCTGGCGGGATACGAGATCAGCGCACACCGGACGCGTGAGGTTTCGCCGCTGCGTCTGGCTTCGCTTGATACGGTTCGGGGACTCGATCAAGCGGGCGAGCGATTGATCGGGCCGGAAATTACCCGGTGGGTTACCAGTGGACGCGTGGTTTTCCCAAGTGCAACCGCACTCGGAAAACTGGCGTTGGCGCGAACGGAGTTTTTCCCGGGTGAAAGACTGGAGCCGATCTATTTGCGAGCAACAACATTTGTCAAGGCGCCGCCGCCGCGTTTGATTTCATGAAGCGGGATCAGCGGATCACACTTCAATTGCGACCACTTTTGTCCCGGCCTCAGACACGCATAAAATCACGATTCGGTCAAAGTTGGCTCGGGGCCGGGAGTTTCAGGTAACGACTCCGGCTGGCATCGCCTCTGCTCCTTAGCCGTAGTTGTTAGTTACAAGGCGGTACTACATTCAGGATGTATGTTGTGTCATTCGTTACACCACCACCGGAGAAAGCACACTGAGGGATTCACTCTCGTCGAAGTGGTAATCAGCTTCGCCATTTTAGGCCTCGTCATGGGTGGGGTGTTGTATGGCTACATCATGGCCGCAGAACGAGCCGAATGGAGCGCTTACTCTCAGGCCGCCCACTCGGTGGCAATGCAAGGCCTCGAACAGTCACGCGCGGCCAAATGGGATCCGCAAGCGTGGCCGAAGGTGGACGAACAGGGCATCACCAATTTTACCCAGATTGAAACGCTTGATGTGCCCGTATCGGGCTCGCCGATTTATGCGACCAACTTCGTCCAAGTCACGGCAGCTTCGGCCAATCCACCGCTCCGCCAAATCCGCTCCGATTGTGTCTGGCCGTTTATCAAGGGCAAAGTGTTTACCAATACGGTGATTACGTTGCGCGCCCCCGATCAATGAAACTGACTTTAAACCTCCCCCGTCGCCGCCGTGGGCATTTCGCCGCCGGGCGCGCTTTCACGCTCCCGGAATTAATGATCGTGATGGCGATCTTCTCCCTGGTCATCGCTGGATTGATTTCCGCGCAAATTTTCGGAATGCGGTTATTAGGTATTTCCGAAACCAAGCTCTCCGCAACGGCGGCGGGGCGACGCGCGTTGAATGCCGTGCGGGACGAGATTCGCGCCGGCAAGATCCTGGTCGTCGGCAACGGAAACAACAGCACGTTTACCCCCATCGCGGACAACACGCCACAAATTGGCAACGCCTTGCAAATCCATGCCACGACCAACACGGCAAATTTCGTCCGCTATTATTTGGACCCGGGTGAAGAGCGACTGAAGCGCGTTGACAGCGGCAGCAGCAACATTCAAGTGGTCGCCAATTTTGTCACCAATCAGTTTGCGTTCACCGTCGAAGACTTCCACGGCAACGTCCGGACGAAGAATCAAAACAACCGGGTGATCCGAATGAATCTGGATTTCTACCAATGGGAATTTCCGGTCGCATCGGTCGGGATCGATGGCATGTACGATTATTACCATCTGCAAACGCGCATCTCACGCCGCACCATTGAATAAACGCCCAAGGATACATTTTTATGCGTACCTCCAATCAGCCAACCAAGCGAGTCGCCCACGGTTATGCCCTGATGCTGACAATGTTTTTAGTCGCCGTGACTTTGATCGTGCTCGGCAGTGTCGTGTCGTGGACGTCCACCGAGGCGGGCATAAGCGCGCGCAACAATCTTTACAATACGACTGTGGCGGGCGCCGAAGCCGGTACGGAACGCGTCCTGGCGGAAATTGATCGCGACTTTGTTTATCAAAGTGTCAAATCCGGGAACTTGAATTATTACCGCCTCCTGCTTCCCGTGCAAACGGATTGGCCGGTGCAATTCGCCTTCAGCGATGGCGCGGGCACCGCCGATCTGACGGGTTTGATCAGCCTGGGGCCGACCGTCGTCGCGAATTTGAATTCGGAATTCCAGGGCCTCTATGGCCTGGTGTCGCCTTACCGCGTGACTTCGCGGGCCGCGCCGCTCAACCAAAATTATGACCTTTCGGCCACCGTCGTTCAGGATTTCGATTTGGCGCGCATTCCCATTTTTCAATACGCGATCTTCTACTCCATTGACCTGGAGATCAACCCCGGCGCCGACATGGTCGTTCGGGGCAAGACCCACAGTAATGGCGAAATCTATGCCGCCCCATCGGCCCGGCTGGACTTCAAGGATGTCGTGACCGCAGTCGGCACCATTGAAAACTATCGGCATCCCGATGATCCCACAACCGGTGGCAAGACAATGCCCAACTACGTCAACAAGCTGGAAAAAGTCAGCGCGCTGGTGTTGCCGATTGGCACCAACAACAGCCCGGCAGCCGTCCAGGCAATCCTTGATCCGCCCCCGACCGGTGAGGACCCCAACTCCAGCCTGGGCCGGCAGCGCATCTACAACCAGGCCGACCTGATCATTTCCAACACTGCGAGTGGCGTAGTTATCACCACCGGCAAATGGGATGATTTCAACACCGTCCTCCCGCCCGACGCCGGGTCTTCCTATTCGTTCGTCACCAACGTCAGCTTTTATGATTATCGCGAGGGGAAGACGGTAAAGGCCACGGAGATTGACGTCGGCAAATTCAATACCTGGCTGGCCAACACCGCCACGAATGGCGGCAGCACTTTGAACGGAACCGCCCAATTCAAAATGAGCCATGGCTTAAACTCGGTTTACACCACTGACAATCGCCCCATGACCAGCACGACGGTCGCGGGTGTACGGCTTGTCAACGGCGCGCAGTTGCCGGCCGACGGGTTCACCGCAGCCACGGCGGCCCCGATTTATGTAAAAGGGAATTACAACCTCAATTACGGCACTGATACCTCGGTCGGGCAAACCAACACCGCCAACACGAAACCCGCCGCCTTGATTGGCGATGCGGTGACCATGCTTTCCGCCAATTGGAACGATGGCAATACCAGCGGGACCAGTCTAAGCAGCCGCAGCCCCGTGGACACGACCGTCAATGCTGCGATTCTCGCCGGCATCGTGGAATCCCAACAGGCCAGCGGCGTCAAACATTACAGTGGCGGGGTGGAAAATTTCCCTCGGTTTCTGGAAAACTGGAGTAACCGATCGCTGACGTACAATGGTTCCATGGTGGTCATGTTCCCAAGCCGTTATGCGACAAATTTCTGGCAGCAGACTGGGATTTACTACAACCCTCCGGCCCGAAAGTGGGCTTTCGACATGAATTTTTTAAACTCCGACAAACTCCCCCCGCTCACCCCCCAGGTCCGTAAGTTGGTGCGCGGGCAGTGGAAAGTAGTCGCCTCCAACTAGTCGCCGCCGGTGGACCAAGCGGCCAGTCGCAGAACTGGTTTGAAACGCAGGGAATCAGGCTTTCCGGCTGCGCCACCGACCTGAAGGTGTTCAAGCGCGCTTATCACGCGAGGGGGAATCCGGTCGGTCACTTGACTTCCCTTTCATCTGACGGTGAACGAAGAAGTAATACATAACCCCTACGGCGGCGAGGAAACCGAGCAACCAGAAGGTGACTTTGTGCATCTCGCCTTTGCTGATATCGCCACCGATCTTCACGCCGAGCCAGCACAACACCGCGCACCAGAGAGCCGAACCAGCCAGCGTGTAGAGCGAGTATTTCCAGAAATCCATCCGCACGATCCCGGCGGGAATGCCGATCAGGTGCCGCACAACGGGCAGCAGCCGGGCCGCGAAAATCCCGAACGCCCCATAGTGCGTCGCCCAACGCTCCGCGCCCTCAATTTTTTCCGGTGCGACGAAAAAGTATTTGCCGTAGCGCAACACGAACGGACGACCGGCCAGCCGGGATACCCAATACATCACGGCAGCCCCGACCCATGAACCGATGGCCCCCACCACAACTAGGCCGATCTGCGCCGACCAACCGGTGAAATGATAGCCAAGAAACTTCAGTCCGTCGCCGCTCCAGGCCAGATGGGCTGCCGGCGGAATGACGACTTCACTGGGCAGGGGTACGATGGAACTCTCGATGGCCATGAGCAGCGCCACGAGCAGATAACCGCCCGTTTCGAGCGAGCGCAAATACCAGTCAATCAAAGGCTGTAGCAATTGTTTCATATGGCGGCGGGGTTATAGCCGAATCGCCGCGCGAAGCAATTCGCGAATTGTCAGCAGGGAAGTTTTGCGCTTTCACTCCAGCGTGGGGGCGCTCTAACCTCCCAGCGTTATGGACTGGTTCACAAACATCAACTGGCAGGCCGGCTTCAGCGCCGGCCGATTCTTTTGGATCGAGTGGCACTTTTGGAAGGTGATCGGCTGGATGGGGACCTTGGTATTTTCCTCGCGGTTCATCGTGCAATGGCTGGCCACGGAGAAGCGGAAGCGGGTGGTGGTACCGTCGGCGTTTTGGTGGTTAAGTCTGATCGGAACCATGCTGCTGCTGAGCTACGCAATTTTTCGGCGCGACTCTGTCTTCATCTTCTCCTACGCGTTTGCTTGGATTCCTTATATCCGCAATTTAATCATCCATCGGCGCCACAAAAAGGCGCACTTGGAATGTCCGGCTTGTGAAGTGATGTGTCCGCCGCAATCCAACTTTTGCTTTGCCTGCGGGGCGCAACTCGAGTCGCACGATGCGGCCAGTTGAGCACTATTTCTTCGGAACGGCGGGGGCGGTGCCGACCGGCGGGGTGGGGCTCGTAACGGGAACGCCATATTTGCTTAGAATCGGGACGTAGTCCGAATGGGTTCGCCCGTAATCCACCAAGCGGGCCACGGCAGCTTGAATCGCTTGTACCTGCTTGTCAAAAGAACTGCCTTGTTTGCTGAGCGCGTTTGCAATCTGACTGGCTTGCAGGACCTGCGGCTCCATTTGCTGCGCGATCCGGCCATTGAAACTGGCCTCCCGCCAGAAAAACAAACAAAGCGAGCCAACCACCAACAACAGCACCACCCGCAAGGTGTGGGCCTGCGATTGAAGTTCGGCGCACAACCCCTTCAATTCGCTTACTTCAGAAGCACCCGAGGGGCTATTAAGGTTCGAATCACTCATGAGGTTTTACTTGGTCGAGGGCTTCGGGGCAGCGGGCGCAGTCTTGGACGGTTTGGCGCCGATCGCTTCCAGCGTCGGATCAATGGCCGGATGCGTCTTGCTGTATTCCATGGTTTCGTTCAACAGGCCGGCGGCCAGATTTTGCGCCGCTTGCATCCGATTTAAGTCCGTGAGCAAAACCTGATACGCCCGAACCGACTTGCTCTTGTTGTAATACTTGATGCCACAAACCAGGAGGAGAATCACTCCTAGGATCAGCGCCCAGTTCAAAATGGTGGTAGTGCCTTTGCTATTCATATTAATGACGACCAAGTCTAGTCAGCCGCCGACCGATGTCCATGGAGTTTTTTCTGATCGCCAGTTTGGAAAGTGCCCGCCACTGTTCAGAGGCTCGAACCGGTTTCGCTCGTCGGGTCGGAAAACCGGAATATCAGACTGCGGTTGGCGGGCTATGACCGCTTCTCGTCGGCGTCAATGAAGTCCACAAAGTTTTTGAGGTCCGCGCGCTGGCTTAGACCCGCCTGTTCCTTGCGCAGCTTGAGTCGGGCGATGCCTTCGACATCATCCGCCTTGGGATAGTCGAGCAGGCTGGCGAGTAATGCGGCTTTCTCAGCGACGGATTTTTTCACGTTGTGGTGAACCCAATCGCACACCTCGCCGTCGCTGACGGTATTTTTCACCACCGCGAGCATCTGATCGTGGGTCACACAGGCGGCTTTGAGCCAGGAACCATCGAAGCCTTTGCCAAAGTTGTTCTGGTAATCCGTGTGAAGTCTGCCGGCCAAGTGCAGGCGGATCTTGTCAACGTAGCGCGGCAGATGCGGCCAACCGTCCATCGTCTCGCGCGGACTACGGGGATAAATGATGTCGCTCATGGGCGGAATGATTGGCCGGCGGGTGGGGTGGTGTCAATCATCAGCCCGCTTTCGGGCGGAATGAAAATTGGTAGTGAAGTGCTCGTCCATTGCGCCTAGGCCAGCCAACGTGGTGGCACTATGCCTATGGAGTCACTGCGGCGGACAGATGCTTCAGTCCGCGCCGCAATTCGTCCCCGCGCAAGCCGATCTTTTCAACGGGAATACGCTGGAAGCCCAACGCCCACGCCGGCGAATCTTTCGTTAGCACGAAGTCCGTTGCGCGCGACTGGTCATTGGGCAAAGCACTGAGGCTCGCCGCAGCGTTCGTGAGATTGTTTTCGAGTCGCAACATGCCGGATGTCATGTGCCAGCCGACATCCAACCATTTGCCGATGCAGACATTGCGGACGAGCACATTGTTGTCCGGCGGCACGCCTTTGAAAGCCTCACCCGTAATCGCCGGGCCAGCGGGTGGGCCGTAGTAGTCATCGAGCGATTTCATCTCCGGATAGTGCTGGCGATACAGTGCCAGCGGGACTTCGGCGAGCTGCTTCCGCATCGTGTCGTCCACCATGTCGTGCCACACCGGCGTTTTGTCCAGACCACGCCCATCCGCGCGCACGGCGGGATCACAGTCCACAAACAGGTTGTTCGCCACGCGATGGTCGCGTCCGCCACCGATGAACATCGCCCAGTGAACCTTGTAAAACACGTTGCCGAAAACCTCCGTGCCGCTCACGCAGTCGTCCATATAAACGCCCATGGACCCCATACCCACGCCGCCGGTGTGATGGATGAAATTGTTGCGAATCTGGTTCCCGCGAAATGTGTAATCGCGCCCGGTATAGATGGCGCCGACGTCGCCGGTCTCGAGTGCGATATGATGAATCTCGTTAAACTCCACTACAAGATCGTTGCCCCAGAACAGAATCGCGCAGTGCGGATGATCATGAATGAGATTATGCGATGCGCGCAAACCGACGCCGGTCATCGCAATCGCCGGCACGTAGCATTTGGACCAGCGACCCAGCCGCTGGAAATGGCAATTCTCGACACAGTGTCCACCCGGCGTGAGCGTCTGACGATCGCCGCCCGTCAACGACACGCCGCCGTCGCCGGTATCCATTACGTCGCAACTGACGACGACGTGCCCAGTGCCGCCATCGATCACCACGCCGCTGTTGCCGATATTGCGGATAAGGCAACCCGCGATGCGATTGCTCGCACCGCCGCGAATCACTACGGCATTGGCCCGCGTGGCTTCGAGGATCAGACCACGGAACGTGACGTTGGAAACACCGGTGAGTTTGAGCAGCGGTTGGTCGAGGAGGGAGAGAACAATTTCCGCTCCCGTAGCCTCCGACACCAGGAGTTCCCGGCCTGATTCTGCCCCCTGCCCTCTGCCCTCCGACTTCTGGTTAGGCGGCCAGAAGTAGAGCATTCCGTTCGTGCGATCAAGAAACCACTCGCCCGGTTGATCGAGCTCTTCGAGGACATTGAGAAAATAGAACCGCTGGTCTTTGCGGAAGCCGTACAGCCCGTAAGGCGCCGCCGTTTTGACAAGCTGTTGCTCGACATCCAGCGAAGCAACCCGTTCGTACGAGTTGGCCCAATCATACGACCAATAGCCATGCACCCAGAGATCGCCAACGTCTCGCCAGCGACGCGGCCGGTCGCCGGCGTACAGAAAGCCGCCCGGCAATTGACCGACGTTGCCCCCATGCTCATCCACATGATCGGATGCGGCCGGATAGCCCACGATCTTTGCAAACTCGCCCGCGTTTGGCCATCGGGCCAACGTCATGGGCTGATGATCGAAGAACAGTTCACAATGTGCCGGTAACGCCGTTCGGCTAAATCCACGCGATTTCATCTCCCCAAAATTCGTTATGCCGACCGCGCAGAGATTCAACTGCCGGATGTGTCCGCGCGCTGGTTCATCGAGGCGCGCAAGCAACGTCGCATCGGAAACCGGCGTGAAGCCGGTCAAGGTGCGCCCGCCCAGCAAACGAACATTTTCATTTTTGTAGGCCCGCCAGATAATGGGTGCGTCTGCGGTGCCGGAGTCGGCGGCCGTGAATTCGAGAGCGTTGGTGCGAACGTAGTCGCCGCCGCGCAGCCAAACTGCGCCTCCGCTTTTGGCCAACCGTTGACTGGGTTTAAGCGTCCGAATCGCGTCCCGCGCCCGCTCCAACGTAGCGAAGGGCTTTGCCTTCGAGCCGGCGTTGGTGTCGCTACCGTTCGGAGCGACGAAGAACTCCGTCGCCGAAAAGGTGGGACGAGCGAGCAGCAGCGTGACAATGAAAAGCCAGCGAATCGGCATGGCGGAGGTTAGGGCGTTGGCTTGGGGAAAGCATCTGAAAATGTTGCCGCGAACAAACGCCGGCTTGACAGGTTTTGCGAATTGGCAAATGCTCGCCGGCCTGAACATCAAGTGACTGCCATCAAAATGAAAACCCCACCCACCGGCCTCAGCCCGCTTTTTCAACGCGTGAAACTTTTTCCGGTCGCTGCACTCGTTGCAGCCGCCCTGACTTCGTGTGTCACCGCCCAACACGACCCGGGGTTCGTTTCCCTGTTCGATGGGAAAACGCTGGCGGGCTGGAAACTCGCCGGCCAACACGGCGCGGGTTACGGCGTCACCAACGGAGTCATCTATTGCGCCTTGGGCGGCGGTGGAAATCTGTTCACGGAAAAGGAATTTGATGATTTCGTCCTGCGCCTTGAGTTCAAGCTGGAGGATGGCTCGAACAACGGCGTGGGCATCCGCGCACCATTCGACGGCGATGCCGCCTATGTCGGCATGGAGATTCAAATTCTGGAGGATGGCGCGGCTGATCGTGGAAAATGGGGCAAACTGCGCGCGGAACAATATCATGGTTCTATCTATGGCGTCGTCGCGGCCAAACGCGGGGCACTCAAGCCGCCGGGCGAGTGGAATACCGAGGAAATCACAGCCCAAGGCCGCCGTATCAAGGTCGTCGTGAATGGCAAGACCATCGTGGACGCCAATCTTAACGATGTCACCGACCCGGAAATCATCCGCCAGCATCCCGGCTTGTTCCGGGAACGCGGCCACATCGGCTTTCTCGGCCATAACGACTACATTGAGTTCCGCAACATCCGCGTCAAGGAACTGCCGCATACGGAAAAAGACAACTCCGCACCCGAGGGATTCGCCACCCTGTTCAACGGTAAAAATCTCGACGGCTGGAAAGGGTTGATGAAGCCGCCATTGGACAATCCCATCAAGCGCGCCGAACTGACACCCGAGCAGAGCAAAGCGGCCCAGCAGTCGGCGGACGAAGAGATTCGCGGGCATTGGAAAGCGGAAAGCGGCGAGATCGTGTTTGATGGCAAAGCCCGCAGCCTGTGTACGGCGAAGGATTACGCGAATTTTGAACTGCTGGTGGACTGGAAGCTGCCCGCTCACGGCGACAGCGGGATTTATCTGCGGGGTTCGCCCCAGGTGCAGATTTGGGATCCTTACACCCAACCAACCCAGCACGGCAGTGAGGTCGGCTCCGGCGCCTTTTACAACAACCAGAAAAATCCCAGCAAACCGCTCAAAGTCGCCGACAAACCGATCGGCCAGTGGAATCAATTCCGGATTCTCATGGTGGGGGATCACGCACATATCTTTCTCAATGGTGAACTCGTAACCCGCGATACCGTGCTGGAAAATTATTGGGACCGGGCCCTGCCGATGTTTCCGAGCGGCCAGATCGAATTGCAAAACCACGGCGACGCATTGTGGTTCAAGAACATTTACATCCGCGAAATCCCCACCAAGTAATTTATGAAAAACATGCTCAACCGTCGTGACTTCCTCCGCCGCACAATGTTGGCGGCGGCGGGTACCGCCCTTTCGGCGCCCTTCTTTGCGCGCAATCTGCGCGCGGCCTCACCCAGCAACACCATTCTGCACGCCGCCATTGGTACCGGTGGTCAGGGAGGGTCGGACCTGGAGCAGTTTGTGCGTCACCCGTCCCTCAAACTGGCGGCCATTGCGGATGTGGACCTCTCGAAAACGGCGGTCTGGAAGGAGCGGTTTCCGAACGTGCGGATTTATCAGGATTGGCGGGTGTTGCTGGAAAAGGAAAAAGAGCTGACGTCGGTGAGCGTTTCCACGCCGGACCACATGCACGGCGCCATCGCCATGTCGGCGATGCAACTGGGCCGCCACGTTTATGTGCAAAAACCGCTGACGCACGATGTTTATGAAGCGCGCCAGTTGACGCGCTTTGCCCACGAACACAAGCTCGTGACGCAGATGGGCATTCAGATTCATTCCACATCAGAATACCGGGTGGCGGTGCGATTGGTGCAGGAGGGCGCCATCGGCAAGGTCAAGGAAGTGCATGCGTGGGTCGGCAAGAGCTGGGGGGACACGCAACCGCGGCCGCCCGGCGGGGATCCGGTGCCCGAGGGATTTAACTGGAATCTGTGGATCGGCAACGCGGCCATGCGACCGTTCATCGGTGGCGGCTATTATCACCCAAGCAACTGGCGCAAGCGGCTGGACTTTGGGACCGGCACTTTTGGTGACATGGGCTGTCACATTTTCGACCCGGTCTTCGGTGCGTTGGAACTGACTTCACCGCTGTCCATCCGTTCGGAAGGCTCGGCCCCTAATGAATGGAACTGGGCGCTCAATTCCGTCATTCACTACGTTTTTCCAGGCACCCCCCGCACGGCCGGTCCGACCATCAATGTGTCATGGTACGACGGTGATCAGCGGCCCCCGGCGGCGGTGCAGGCGCTCGTCCCGGTGGAGAAACTGCCGGACGCCGGCTCCATCATGATCGGCGAAAAAGGGGTGATGCTGCTCCCGCACATCGCCAAGCCGAAGTTATTTCCGGAAGCGCAGTATGCGGAATTCCCAATGCCCAAAGTGGTGGATGGCAATCACTACCTGCTGTTCCTCGAAGCTGTGCTCGGGAATGCCCCGACCACGGCGGGATTTGATTATTCCGGACCGCTGACCGAAGCCGTGTTGCTGGGCGGGGCGGCGTCCCATTTTCCCAACACGACGCTGGAATGGGACACGAAGGCGCTCAAATTCAAGAACCTCAAGGAAGCCAACTCGCTGTTGCGTCGCAAGTATCGCTCCGGTTGGAAAGTCAAAGGGCTTTCGTGAAACGGCGCGAATTCATCCAGCGCAGCGCGCTTGGGGTGGCGGGGCTTTATCTGGTCGGGTGTCGAACTGCTCCGCGAAGAATTTCCGCCAACGAGAAGCTCAACCTCGGGATCATTGGCGTCGCGCACCAGGGCGAATATGACATGACGAATGTCGCGGGCGAAAACATTGTCGCGTTGTGCGAGGTGGACGACACATTTCTCGGAGCGGCAAAGCAAAAATTTCCGGGGGCGAAAACGTACAACGATTTCCGGCGGCTGCTCGACCAGCCGGACATTGACGCCGTGGTCATCGCCACGCCCGACCATACCCACGCCGTGGCCACGGCGGCGGCGTTGCGGAGCGGCCGGCATGTCTATTGTGAGAAACCACTCACGCGCACGATTTCGGAATGTCGCATCGTCACGGAGCTAGCGCGCAAGCACAAGCTCATCACCCAAATCGGCACCCAGATTCACTCCGGCGAAAATTATCATCAGGTGGTGGGGTTGATTCAACAAGGTGCGATCGGGCCGGTGAGCGATGTTCATGTGTGGGTCAATGCCACCTACGGCGGCAAACCCGCGCCCACCGGTACGGCGCCCGTTCCGGAGGGTCTGCATTACGACTTGTGGCTCGGGCCGGTTGCAGCCCGGCCTTATCACCCGGATTATCTACCCGTTACCTGGCGGAACTGGTGGGCGTTTGGCGGCGGTGCGCTCGCGGATTTCGGTTGTCATTTTTTGGACCTGCCGTATTGGGCGTTGGGCCTGCGCGCGCCGTTGAGCGTGCAAGTTTTGGATGGCCCGCCCGTGAATCCGGACTCCACGCCGCCGTGGCTGATCGTTCGCTACGAATATCCGGCCGCAAGCGGCCGGCGCAGTCCCCTCCAGCTCACTTGGTATCACGGTGGCAAAAAACCCACGCTCCTGCCGGCGGCACTGACGGACAAATGGCCGAGCGGCGTCTTGTTTATCGGGGAAAAGGGAATGTTACTGGCGGACTACACCCGGCATGTGGTCTTGCGCGATGCGAATTTCGCGGACTACGCCGCGCCGTCCGCCATCAACAGCGATTTCACGCAGCACCACCAGGATTGGGTACGCGCCATCAAGGCGAACCGGCCCGCCGCGAGCGATTTCGCCTACTCCGGGCCGCTCACCGAGGCCGCGTTGCTGGGCAATGTGGCGTATCGCGCTGGCTGCAAGATCGAGTGGGACGCCAAGAACCTGCGCGCAAAAAACTGTCCGGCGGCAGCGGAATTCATCCAGCATCATTATCGCGCCGGCTGGCAACTTTGACCGGGTCCGCCGCCTGCGGACTTCCAACCTCATCTTCTGTTTGAAGGCTTGCAAACTATCTCTGGATCGCTTTACTCGACGCAGCATCGCTACTTTATGACACACCAACTCGGAAATACTCTCTGTGCGCTCGCCGTTCTGACGGTTATCACCACGCGCGCCGCCCAGACCAATAAATTTCCCACCCAAACCTTCGTCGCCCCCGACGGTTTCGCAGTCGAACTGGCCGCCGGCACCAACCTCATCCAACGCCCCGTCAGCGCGAGCTTCGATGACCGGGGCCGGCTCTATGTGACCGACTCGTCCGGATCAAACGACAAACCGTCGGACCAACTCAAGAATCCAACCGCGCGCGTCCTCCGGCTCGAAGACACCGATGGTGATGGCCGCTTCGACAAATCGGTCGTGTTCGCCGAACAGGTGATGTTTCCGCAGGGCTGCCTTTGGCATGACGGCTGGGTTTATGTCGCGGCCCCGCCCAGCATCTGGCGTTTCAAGGACACGAACGGCGACGGCGTCGCGGACGTGCGTGAGGAATGGTGGAAAGGCAACACGCTCACGGGTTGTGCCAACGATGTTCACGGACCGTATCTCGGACCGGACGGTTACATCTACTGGACCAAAGGCGCGTTTGCCGAGCAGACCCACAAACTCGGCAATGGTCGCACGTTGAATGACAAAGCAGCGCATATCTATCGTGCGCGTCCCGATGGGTCGGACCTGACGGTCATCATGACTGGTGGCATGGACAACCCGGTTGAAGTGGCCTTCACGCCCGAGGGCGAGACGATCTTCACCAGTACCTTTATTGATTTCAGCCAGCCCGGGTTCCGCGACGGTATCGGGCACGCGGCCTATGGCGTTGTGTTCGGCAAGATTCATGATGTCATCGAAGATGGCCGCGTGAAGCGCGCCAGCCCCGAGGTCATGCACCCGTTCTATCAAGCCGGACCGGCGGCGGAATGCGCGCTCGCCCGTTACGAGAACGACGGATTCGGCGACGGGTTTCGTGACAATTTCTTCGCCTCGTCCTTCAATCTGCACAAGGTCACCCGGCACATCTTGAAGCCGAAGGGCGCCACCTACGCGAGCACCGACAGCGATTTTCTGGTTTCGGATGGCGTGGATTTCCATCCCACCGATGTTTTGTCGGACGCCGATGGCAGCCTGCTCGTGGTGGATACGGGCGGCTGGTATAAACTTTGTTGTCCCAGTTCCCAACTCGCCAAGCCGGATGTGCTCGGGGCTATTTATCGAGTGCGAAAAGAGGGCGCACCTAAGTTGACCGACCGGGCGCGTCCGGCGGCTTACGCCCAACTGGTCAAGCCGCCCGGTCTGGGCGATAAAAAGAACAATGCCGCCGCGCTTAAGCTGGCCACCTTGACACCGGAGCGAAAAGACCATTCCCGCTTCGTCAAAGCCCTGGCCAGCTACTGGGCCACGCCAAACGACCAAACCGCTCCAGCGGCCCGGAATGCCGCCGAGGGTTTGGGCGGGTTGGGTGACACGAAATCCGTGCCGGTGATTTTGGAAACCATCGGTCCGGCCAGCCAGGACCTCGTGCTTGAGCAGTCCTTGATTCGAGCTTTGATTGACATTCAAACCGCTGCTCCGACGCGGGCTGGCCTCAAATCCGAAAACGCCAGCATCCAGCGGGGCGCGCTCATTGCCCTCGACCAGATGGATGGCAGCGACCTGAAGCCGACGGAGGTCGTGCCCTTCCTGAGCGCGAAGGACGAGCGCTTGCGCGCGGCGGCGAACTGGATTCTCAGTCACCACCCGGATTGGGGTGGCGAACTTGCCGGATGGTTTCGGCAACGGCTCACGGCCTCCGACCTTACCGATGCCGAGCGCGCGATGTTGGATAATCAACTGCACATTCTCACCCGCGCCGAGGCCGGCCAGCAATTGCTCGCTGATGCCATCACGCAATCCGGTTTCCGCAGCGAAACCCGCATCGCTGCCTTGAACGCCATCGCCGGCGCCAGCTTGAAACAACCGCCGGCAAACTGGCCGGCGGCGGTTTTGTCCGTGCTCGAAGCGAATAACTCCGGTTCGTTGCCGGCTGCCGTCCGTGCCGTCCACACCATGAACAGCGACGCCAGGATCGTTGCGGCCCTCCGGGCGCTGGGACGCGACGCGAACCAACCGGCGGCGTTGAGACTCGACGCGCTGGCCGCGTTGCCGGTCGGAGCTACACTGGACGCCATTGAGTTCGACTTTTTGCGCATTAACCTATCGGCGGATAGCATGCCGATCACACGCAACACGGCAGCCGGGGTTCTAGCCCAAGCGAAACTCGACGCGCCGCAGCTTACGGTGCTCGCGGAAAACTTGAAGACCGCCGGGCCGCTCGAACTGAACAAACTGTGCGCCGCTTTCGATGGCGGGGGAGCCGATGCGCTGGGGGCCACGCTGCTTGCCGCGTTGCGCGAATCCAAGAGCGCAAAGGCCCTGCCTCCGAGCCAGCTCAAACCGCATTTCGCCAAGTTTCCCGAAGCCACGCAAACGAGCGCGAACGAATTCCTGGCCACATCGAGCGAAGATTCGGGAAAAATCAGCCGGTCC
>JANYBF010000396.1 GCA_025360895.1 Verrucomicrobiota bacterium | reverse complement strand
GCCAACGGCCAGCACCACGTCGCCGACTTCGAGTTTATCGCTGTCTGCCAGGGTCAACGCGGGCAGTTTCTTGGCCGCCTCGATCTTCAGGATCGCGATGTCCGTGCGCGGGTCTTTGCCCACCACCTTTGCGTTGTATCTGGTTTTGCCATCCGCCATTGCGATCTTTACCCCGTCCTCATCCGCACCTTCCACGACGTGATTGTTCGTCAAAATGTATCCTTCTTCCGAAACGATCACGCCCGAACCCAGGCTTTCTTGACGCATTTTGCGGGGATTGTCCGGGCCCGGTTCTTCCTCGCCGCCGAAAAACCGGCGAAGGCGCGGGTCATTGAAAACATTCGCGGGCGGGCGAACCGTCCGCGTGGATTCAATCGTTACCACGCTCGGGGTCACCCGTTTGATGACATTCGCGTAACTCGCACCTTGCACCGAACGATCTATCGCTTGATCCGATACGGACATTTTCGGCAGATCTTTCGCTGCTGCCGTCAATGCCGCGACACAACTCATACTTACCGCGCTAAGCAGACTCGCTCGCCGTACGACTAAAATAATCACGTTTTTCATTTTTAAAAATAGTTACCCGGTTCGTGATTCATACTAACACCAATTTCCGAAACTGGTTGCGAACCGTTCACGAGGATTGACATCGGCCAGCGGGAATTTGTTCAACACATCTCGCGATTTACGAGTGGGAATCCGGTCCGGGCAGGTGGCATGGAGCCAATCAGCGACCGGGTGGGTGTTTTTTAAAACCCGGCAAGGTTGACACTTCGCCGTGATTTCGTTCAGATAAACCCGACATGGGACAACGCAAATTTTTCCGAGGGATTCTGACTGTGCTGGGCTTTACCGCTTTGATCCTCGACCCGGCAGCCCGCGCCGCTCCGATGCCGGTGATCCCCAAGTGGGCGCGGTTTGAACTCGTACTCAAGAGTCGCCGCGACTATACAAATGCTTTGCAGGAAGCCGAAATGCGCGTTTTGTTCGTCTCGCCGCTGGGGGAGACGAATCGCACCTACGGTTTTTGGGATGGCGGCCAGACTTGGCGGGTGCGGTTCGCACCGAATTTCCCCGGTCGGTGGAAGTATTACACCATGTGTTCTGATACGGCGAACGCGGGTTTGCACGAACAAACCGGCGAGTTTTTGTGCGGCGCGGCAACGGGCAGTTCCCGTTTCGGCGAGCATGGTCCGATTCAGGTGGCCCGCGACCACGAACATTTTGAACACGCCGACCGGACGCCGTTCCTTTGGCTGGGGGATGCGGCTTGGGACGCGGCCACGAGGGCGACCACTGCGGATTGGGAGTTCTATGTGAAGAAGCGCGCGGCTCAAATGTTCAACGTCGTGCAATGGCGACTTACCCCCGCCGAACCCGGCCAGTCCCCGGGTGCATTCAAGGGACGGGAGTGCATCACGCTCAATCTCGATTTCTTCAAACAACTTGATGCCAAAGTGGAGTCCCTGGCGCGCGCTGGATTGGTCAATGCCATTGCGCCGTTGTGGGAAATTGATACGAAGGTGGAGCAAACTTTGCCCGAGGATCAAGCCATCGCCCTTTTGCGTTACGCGGTTGCCCGCTGGGGTGGGGATCCGGTGGCTTGGATTTTGGCGTTCGAGAGTGAGAGCACTGGGGCGCAAGCAGCGCGTTGGCAGCGGATCGGGCGAGCGGTGTTCAACCCGGTCACGCACGGGCCGGTGATTGTTTTACCAGGTGAAGCGTCTTGGGTGCTACCAGAGTTTCGGTCTGAATCCTGGGTGGACGCGCTGGGTTTTCAAACGACCCAAGTCACGGATACGGAGTCGTTGCCTTGGCTGATACAAGGTCCCCTGTCGCTGGAGCGGAATAAACTGCCTGCCCGCCCACTCATCACACTCGCGCCAGCGGGCGAAACTGCGCCGGCGGCCGAGCGGGGGAGGTTCATGCCTGACGGATTCACCCGCCGGGTCATGTGGTGGAGTCTGTTGATCAACACACCTGCCGGTGTGAGTTATTCGGCCAAGGACGTCGCAGAATGGACGACCACTACTAAAGCCCGCGATACCGAGCCACCGTGGCGGGAGTCGTTGACTTTGCCGGGTGCGAGCGCAATTGCGCCGCTGGCGGAGTTTTTTAAACCGCTCAATTTTTGGCGCTTAAAACCGTTCCCACGAGCGATGAGCCGGATTTCGGAAGTTGGTTCGCTGCACAATCAGGTTGCGGTCAACCTGACGGCGGCGGGTGATCTGGTCTTGCTGTATGTGCCGGAAGATCGTTCAGTCAAAGTCTTGCCGGGAATATGGCCTGCCGCTGCGCAGGCAACTTGGTTTGACCCGCGCAATGGGCAAAGCCGTCCGGCCGGGGCGGCGGTCGCCACCACAACCGGTTGGGAATTTACCACCCCGAGCGCGGGCGACTGGGTGCTGGTGGTTCATGGTAAACAGTGATCCGCGGATCGCTCCGCTCCGAAAAACTTCGATGGTATTATTGACAAGCGGTCACGGTTTTGGGATGCTGAATTTCCTTTGCTGGTCGCCTCGGTAGCTCAGTTGGTAGAGCAGTTGACTCTTAATCAATTGGTCGTGGGTTCGAATCCCCCCCGGGGCACCACTTTCATTCGCGCCCACCCGTAGCGTCACAAACATCCGCCGCCGTAGAACAAATGTTCAACAAAATCTGGCGTTGAACTCGACTTTGTGTAAACGTGCCGCTCGGTTTCGCAAGAACGCGAACGAATGGCAATGGATTATGACCAAGTCTGAAATTGTGCCCCGCAAGATTCTCGTGGTGGACGACGAACCTTACGTTTGCGATGCCGTCCGCATGATGCTGGCGTTCGATGGTCACCAAGTGGAAACCGCCGCCTGCGGCAAAGACGCCTTGGCCATGTTCAACCCGGGCAAGTATGACCTTGTCATCACCGATTACGCCATGCCGGCGATGAAAGGGGACGAACTCGCCGCAGCGATCAAATCTCGTTCGCCCAGCCAACCCGTTGTTCTGATCACCGCTTACGCTGAGATGCTCAAGTCGTCGGACAATCCACTCGCGGGCGTGGATTTTATTGTCAGCAAACCGTTCCTGCTCGAAAATCTCCGCGAGGCAGTCGAGAAGACGACCGCTAAAGATGGCCCCAAGCGTTGACGGGAAGCCAACGGCTGCTTTGTCCGCAAGTGCAGTTAAGATCATGCGGGGCCGAACTGAATCGGATTTATTTTTCCGACACGTTATCAAGTTCGCCGCGAGATTCTTGTCGCCCATTCCGCTCGCGACGGAGATTTCAGTCCCGGCCACCACCGAACACCTTCGCTGGCAGAGTGGATTCCCAGATTCAAAACCTGAAGCCGCATCCCTTTTTGCCGCTGTGGATTCTTTCCCTAAGGTTTTCTGAACCGAGCCGGTCAGTTGTCCGTATTTTTTCTTGGCGCATACGTAATCACTCCCATTGTCAGACTACCGTTCCGGGTGAGACAACTAGCTCGCAACAATACGAACAAGCCGGGTATGGATTTGGAAGTAACGGGAATAACGGACACGAGGGCCGGTGCGCCATCGGCGGGTAAACCTGGACTCCGTCGGGATTATCTTGGCTTGGGGCGGAGCATTCTCCAGCAGTTTCTGAGTTGTATGTTGGTGGCGGCCATTGCTTACGGCTGCTTTCAGTTCATTTCCCATTATGTTCTGCAATCCGTCCAAGTCGTCGGCGGCAGCATGGCGCCCACTTTGCACGACTCAGGGCGATACGTGCTGAATCGGTGGGTTTATCACCTTCGCGAACCGCAGCCCAAAGACATCGTGGTTTTGCGCGATCCGGAAGACAACTGTTACGCCGTGAAACGCATTGTGGCTCAACAGGGCGATCGGGTCTATGTCAACAAAGCGGGGCAGATTTTCGTGAATGGCAAACTCTTGAACGAGCCTTATCTTCCGCCCGGCACCATGACTTTTGCCAGCGCGCGGGTGCGGGAGCAGTTGTGGATTTGCGGCACCAACCGATACTTTGTGCTCGGGGACAATCGCAACAACAGCGCCGACAGCCGCATCTATGGCGCCGTGCTGCGCCAGGATATTTTGGGTTTGGTCCTGCCTTGACCCGATTGTCGGCTGGAACGGTTCGTGAAGCGCGGCCGGCCGATCCGGCGGCACGTTGTCTTCATGGCCGCAGATCAACCGGATCTTCGAATCACGCCGTCCGCGCCAAGCAACGCCACGAGGTTGCATGAGTCTCGCTGCAAACAAAACTCCACGTCGTCCCGCAATTCCACATTTGCCATCAATCGCCGGCCATTCTGTGAGCGACTGATTACCCCGAACAAGTCCAACCGCGCCTCGCAATATACGCGGCGGGCGGTTTCTGCTGAATCCAGCAACTGAATTTTTGCAAGCTTGCGGACCAACAGTTCGCACAGCGCTCCGGCGCCGAGGATGTCCTCCAACGCGGGAAACTCCGCCGTCCCCGCGCAGACTAAAATGACTTGCGCCGTTGGTTGCTGCGCCAGCCAGTCGGCCGTCGCATTTAAATTTAGAAACGAAGCCACCGCTACACTTTGCGCAGTCACACCCGCCCGCAGCGCGCGTGTCCCGTTCGTTGTGGTCGAGATGATGATTCGCCCGGCGACTTGGTCACGGGTGTACTCGCGCGGCGAATTGCCCAGATCGAATTCCACCCCACCGCTCTGCGCCGCAGTAATCCGCAGGCCGTTGCGTTCGCCCGCAAGCAGGGCGTTCCGGTGTTGGGAGCGCAAAGCCAGTGCCTCGGGGATTTCCGCCGCCGGTACGAAGCCCGCCGCGCCGTTCGCCAGCCCCGTAACCATCACGCTGGTCGCGCGCAGTATGTCAAACACCACGCATACGGCATTACCAAACCCCGTTGCCGCCCGCGCTTGATAGTCCGCCGGGCTCAAGTCCACTTCGATCTTCACAGCCATGCCCCAGCGTATGGGTTGGCGACCGAGGCGAAAAGGCCTATTCGCGCTGCGTGCGAATGTGATGAAAGAGATATTGCTGGGCGTAGCCCGCATGGGGGCCAAAATGTTTGTCGGCAAAACGGCGCAATCGTTCCGGTTTCACCGCCCGTCCCCGATAATAAAATGTACTCAAGGCACGGGCAACCCAGACATCCACCGGAAACGCCGTCGGAAAACCGTAACTGAACAGCAATACACAATCGGCAATCTTTTCCCCGACGCCAGGTAGAGCCATCAGTTTGGCCCGCGCTTCGGCTATCGGTAATTGCCGGAGAGATTCAGGCACAAATTCACCCGCAACAATTCGGCGGGCGGTACCAAGCAGATACGGTGCACGAAAACCCATCTTACATTCGCGTAATTCCGCCTCCGGCAAAGTTGCCATCCGTTGTGCGGTCGGGAAGGCAAACATCGGCGGTTGTCCCGCCGGGACTGTTACCTCCGCGCCGTAGCGTTCGCTCAGCGTCCGGACGATTTGTCGGATCTGCACAATTTGTTTCGTGGACGATAGAATGAATGACGCCAGACATTCCCAGCGGTCCTGCCGCAAGAGCCGCAAGCCGTGACACGCCGCGACGGCGGCGCGCAGGTGGGGATCGTCCTTGGGAAACGTGGCCAGGACTGCGCGCAATTCCACGTCGGATTGGAGAAACTCCTTGAGCCACGACCATTCGCATTGCGGTGCCGCTGTTCGCACGATGATGGCATCCGTTTCTTGCCGCAGCCGGACCCAGCGACCACCTACGACGCCGACCCATTCGTCGGCAATTTGTTCCCAACCGAACACCTGGCCCGAAGTCATCGTGGTGGCGAGATTGTAGTCCCGGACCGGCAGGCGGGTTTCGTAAACAGACGCCATGGAGTCAGCGCAGATTGCGGCACGCGAAGATTTCAACGGTGTGTAAGACGTGTCCGCGATAAAGCACTGGATACAACCCCATGTTCGTCACGGAATCAAACTGATTCACCAGCCAAGTTGGCCTGGGAACAGTTTCCAGCGGTTGCACCAGCGAACTTGTTTCACCGTTCCACCATCTCTGAGGCCAGTCGGAAACCAACCGGGACGTCCCGGTGTCGCGGACGAACAGCGCATTTTGACCTCTGTGTGTTTCCCTGTAACCGGGCCAGAAATAGAATTGGTTCTCCGGGGTGTCGCTCGGCTGGCAAAAGACCGACGGAGCATCCGTTACCCGCGCTTTTGCTTCTGGCAGATAAAACGTCAACAGGCTTGTGATTCCGTAGTGGTTGCCAATGACGAACACCGGTTTGCCTTCCCGGGCGAGTTGGCTTTCCGCCTGGCTCACGACGCGCGCCATGTCACTGTAGCCGCGCACGCGTCGCAACGGATCCAGTTTCGCGGGCAACGGGCGACCCAACAGCTTCTCGACCACATTGGTATCGAGCATGACCGTCACCATCAGGGTGCCGAAGACCAAGCCGGCGGCGAGCCAGGATTTGACGAACCGGGCGCCCGCCCGCAGCCGGGTATCCCAGTAAATAACCATCACGCAAAACATAGGCAGTACTGCGGGTGCGATCCAGTTGGGCTGAGATTGCGCCTTCAAAGCAAGTAGCACGTACAGCACGAAAACCGGTGCGCCCATGCTGAAGAAATAGATCAGCCGTCCATCGCGCTTGGGCGTTCGCCATAGCGCCACGAGCGCGATTATCGCCGCGACAAAAAAGAACGGATTCAGCAGTGCGAACTCGGCGCCGAGGAATTCCAGCAGCCAGGCGATGTGCCGGGCCAGCGGTTCAGTGGCTTTGCCGACCCCGCCGTGGGTTGCGACATGCTTCACCGTAATCCAATCGCGTTGCCAGTTCCAGATGAGCACCGGCAACGTGCAGAGCAGGTTGATTAACAGCGCGAGATACGGACCCCGGCGCCGGAGGTGTTGTCGCGCCGGGGGCCACACCACGAAGAACACTCCCCAACACAGCCACATCAGCGGCGAAGTGTATTTGCTGAGAAACCCCAACCCCAACCACAGCCCCGTCCACAGCCAGGAACTCAGTTGCGAGTTTTCCTGCACCGCGCGCCAGCCCGACAACATCGCCGCTGTCCAGAATAAGACCGCCAGCGGATCCACTGTCAACAGCATGGAACCCACGGCCAGCAATGGCGTGGCGGACATGATCAGCACGAGAAAGAAACCCGCGCGGGCACTCACTTCCCGGGCAAAGAACCGCAGGAGCAGGATGCCGAGCGTGGCCCCGATCCAGGGTGAGAAAAATCGTACGCCGAATGCGGTGTCGCCCCAAAGCGTGGTGCCCAAAAACTGCGTCAGAGCAATCAGCGGTGGTTTGCTGTAGTACGATAGCGCCAGGTGTTTCGACCAGACCCACTGATATGCCTCGTCCTCGGATAACTCGATCGTGCCACTCGCCAGATAAACCCATCTTGCTAGCGTCAGCCCCGCAATGAGCAAGTACCCGGCGCGCAACCAATGCTGATCGAGCGCGGGGGCGGAAGTGCGAAGTGCGATCTCAGCGGCGCTGGTTGGTTCTGGTTTTAATGGCCCACCGGGCACGAGCGATGGCAGGCTTTCATGCCAGAGGGGAAACCATTTTCGCCCAACGCAACGCCACGTCGCATTGAGGCCGAAGACCACGGCGAATCCGGTTCCCGCACCGAGGATCGCGCCCGCCAGCACATCGCTCGGATAATGCACCCCGTTGTAAATTCGTGAAAAGCTGACCGCCACCGCGAGGGGCAACATCACCCGCCAACTACGCCGATAAAATAGAAACGCCACCATCGTCATCGCAAACCAGTTCGCTGCGTGACTTGAGGGCATGCTGCCGCTGCCACTGCACCCGACCAGTAAGTGAACATTTTCCAGCGCCGCGCAGGGCCGCACCCGTCCGATGCCGTGTTTGAGCGTGTTACAGACCAGCCCGTCCGTGACACCGACGGCAAGGGCGAGCAGGAGGAGAAACCAAGCGGCTCTGCTTCGCCCACGCCAGATCAATCCGCCGACCGTCAGTAATATCAACGGGACGAACAACCGGTTGCCGCTCAGCCACGGCATCACGGCGTCGAACAAGGGATTGCTCAACGTCTGATTGATGAACCGGAACAGAGTGACATCCAGTGTCTCCAGCCAAAGCATGACCGTAGTGTGCTTTGTGAAAATCAAATTTGCCAGAACGAAGCATTTTGTTTGTGGCTATCATTCCCCTAGTCAAGTTTAGCTGGATGCGGGCGGTAATTTTGACTTCGCAACCGAGAGTGGTTTCCGGCAAGCTCGTCTCCAGTTCAATTCAGTTCAATTTACCAATGCGAATTCTCATTGCCACCGTTACTGCCGGCGGCGGACACCTTGCCGCCGCCGCCGCGCTTGATGAAGCCTGGCGAACGTTGCGGCCGGGTGACGTCGTCGAGCGGGTTGATCTCGTGAAATTCTTTTCACCGCTGCATCGCCAGCTTTACGCGGAAGGTTATATGAAACTCGTCGAGCGTGCGCCGGAATTGTGGGGAATGATTTTTGCCAAGACCGATAATCCCCGGGTCGCGCGCCGGTTGAACCGGATTCAGCAATTATTTCCCAGCCGGTCCCGCGGTCGTTTTGCGCGCTTCGTCAAACAGTTCCGACCGGATGTGGTGCTCTGCACGCACTTTTCGCCCGTCGAGGCCTTGGGCGAACTACGCCTGAAACAAAAAGATAAGCCACCGTTCGTGGCCAGCATTGTCACGGATTTTGAGGCCCATGCGTTGTGGATGGATGCGGGGGTGGATTTGTATTGTGTCGCCGCCGAGGAAACCAAGGCGCGGCTGGTGGCCCGCGGCGCCCCGGCGGCGAGCGTTGTGGCCACGGGCATTCCCATCGCAGCGAAGTTTTCGTCGAAACTGGACGCGCGAACCGTGCGCAAGACGCTGGGTTTGCGTGATGATTTGCCGGTGTTGCTTGTGCTGAGTGGCGGCTTCAGCATGGGGCCGGTCGGAAAAATCTTATGCGAACTTGATAAAGTGACGCGCAAGTTTCAAATCCTCGTTGTCTGTGGGCGGAACGAGGCGTTGCGGCGCGAACTGGCCACCGAAGACCGCAAGCATCCGACCCGCGTGCTGGGTTTCGCCTCGAACATGCACGAGTTGATGGCTGTGGCGGATTTGATCATCACGAAACCCGGCGGTTTAACTTCGTCCGAGGCACTGGCCTTGGGCAAACCGCTGTTTATTCTCGATCCGATCCCCGGTCAGGAGGCGGCGAACAGTGATTTCCTGCTCGAACGCGGCGCGGCGGTAAAGGTGAATCGCGTGGAAGACTTGCCGTTCCGAGTTGAACAATTGCTCGGCTCGAAAAAGATCGGTGAAATGGCGAAGGTGGCCAAAGCGTTGGGGCGCATGAAGGCCGCAGAAGAAATCTGTCGCGAGGTTTTGAAACGCAGGGAATCATGAGCGGGGTGCGAATTGATTTGGGCCAGATATTTCCGCTAGGCTTTGGACTGTGGCAGCCTGCTGCCGCTTTTCCCCCCGCACCTGGCAAAACCAAAGCGGCAGAGGGCTGCCGCAGTCCAGGACGCTGGTGCGTTCGCCATGCCCTCAACGGATTCCTGACCTTGCTGTATGCGTTTATGGGCTTTACCCACGCTGGTTTCGCTCAAGAAACAAATCTCAAAGCTGACGAGCAGATCATTTTCTATCCGAGCTTGGCTCAGCGCGTTCCTGATTCAAATTTTTGGCGCGCGGAGATTCTTGGCTGTGTCTTTGAACCGGAGAAACGCCGGTTGGTGCTGGCGACTTTGCGCGCAGCGCTGGATTTGAAAGGGGTTTCGATGACTGCGGCCGAGGAGAAGGTGTTCAACGAGCGGGCCCGGCTGTTTCTCGTGGACCACGAGCGGGGCAAGAAAGTTTTCATCCGCTTGGGCACGAATGATTTCTTCGTCGGCAAGTCGGGTGCGGATGGAAGATTCGCCGGTGAAGTTTTATTCGCCAAAAGCGGGTTGGAGCGCCGAGCATCGTCCCGGCGTGAAGATGCGGCTGGCCCGCAACCGGCCGAGTCAATGCTCGGCGCTCCTTTCACGGCGGCACTTTCTGCGGATGACAATCGGATTTTTTCTGGCGATGTGAAATTCTTGGAAGCCAAGGGCCTGAGCGTGATCTCCGACATAGACGACACAATCAAGGTCACCGAAGTGCGCAACCGTCACGCGACTTTGCGCCACACGTTCCTGCGCGAGTTCCAAGCCGTGCCGGGGATGGCTGAGTTTTACCAGACCCTGGCCCGGTCGAATCAGACGTCGTTCCATTACGTTTCCGCGAGTCCGTGGCAGCTTTACGTGCCGCTGGCGGCGTTCCTTCTCACGAATGGATTTCCCGCCGGCACTTTTGCTTTGAAACAGTTTCGTTGGCAGGACAAAAGTTTCTTCAGCCTGTTCGCGAAACCGGAGAAATACAAACCTCGCGTCATCGAACCCCTGTTGCGGCAGTTTCCCAAGCGGACGTTTATTCTGATTGGCGATTCGAGCGAGCGGGATCCAGAGATTTACGCGGCGCTGGCGCGAAAGTATCCCAACCAGATTGCCCGGATCTTCATTCGCGATGTGACGGGTGAATCGGCGGACTCAGAGCGCTACGTCAAAGCGTTTCGCGAAGTATCGCTCACTAAGTGGCAAATCTTTCGCGAACCGGTCGAATTGAAGGTCGCATCCGAATAAATTCCGGCTAACCTCCACGCGTGGCGAAACCCATTTCCATTGAACTGCCGGGCGTGCCGCCGATTCCGATTCTCTACGAGGACCGGTCGGTGCTGGCCATTGACAAACCGCGCGGCTGGATGCTCGTGCCGTATTCGTGGCAAAAGACCAATTGGAATTTGCAGGCGGCCATCGTGTCGTCCATCGGCGCGGGGGACTTCTGGGCACGGGCGCGCGGATTGAAGTTTCTCAAGTTCGTCCATCGGCTGGATGCGGAGACGACGGGTATTCTATTGTTTGCCAAAAGCCCCGGGGCAGTGGAGTCGTATTCGGATTTATTCGAGGACCGGCGGATGGAGAAGACTTATCTGGCGGTCGTGGAAGGCGTGCCCTCAAAAACTGAATGGACGTGCCAACTTAAGCTCGGTCCCGCTCCCGGCCAGATCGGAAGGATGCGAGTGGATGAACGCGAGGGAAAGGAAGCGGAGACGCATTTTCGTGTGGTGCAGACGATCGGACCGCAGACGCTCATCGTCGCCCGCCCGCTTACGGGGCGCACTCATCAAATCCGCCTACACCTTGCCGAGACCGCCGGACCGGTTGTGGGGGATGATGTTTACGGTCGTGGACGGGATGGTTTTAAGTTGGGACTGCGGGCCGCGCGCTTGGCGTTTGCCGATCCGTTCACCCGTCGCCGCATCGAGATTCGCGCACCGGTCGAGGGGTTTTGTCGTGAATATGGATTCGACATTCCCGCGCTTTAGGGCAGATTCCGCGCCCACATGGAAACTATGTTTGCATCCCCGGCGGCGGAAACCGGCGTCGTTATCTGCGAGACGGAACTGATTCAGTTCCGGCATTCGCGAATTCATGGCACGGGTGGTTACGCCCGCCAAGCCATTCCCGCCGGCACCCGGTTGATCGAGTACGTTGGTGAGCGAATCACCAAGGCGGAATCGCTCATCCAGTGTGAGGCCGACAATGTTTATATCTTCACCCTGGACGGCGAGTTCGATCTCAACGGCAATGTGGCTTGGAATCCGGCGCGCTTTCTCAATCACGGTTGCGCGCCGAACTGCGAGACGGAGGACGACGAAGGGCGCATCTGGATTTTGGCGTTACGGGACATAGCGGCCGGAGAGGAACTGACTTTCAACTACGGCTACGGGTTGGAAGATCTTCTTGATCATCCTTGTTGTTGCGGTGCGCCGGCGTGCGTGGGTTTCATCGTGGCGGAGGAGTTTTTCAGTCAAGTGCCCAAGCAAAATCTGCTGCCGGCATAGATGGAAGTGTTTGGATTGCGGCACCCGGCGAAGCCCGCCGCCGCTTTCTGCCCGGCGGCGTCGCCCATGGTTGCCGACCAATGCGCTGTCGCCACCAGGCTCGGCGAGCGCATTCCAAAATGTGAAAGCTTGCAGTGACCCTGCCGCAATCGGAAACTAAACCGCGTGACTGGCGAACAACCATTTCGGCTCGGCGTACTCGGTTCGGGCAAAGGCTCAAACTTCGTTGCCATTGCGGACGCGATCACGACGGGAAAAATTCCGGCGCAGATCGCCATCGTGGTGAGTGATGTGGCGGAGGCCGGGATTCTGGAACAGGCACGGCAGCGCAAGCTTCCAGCGCAATTCATCGCGCCCGGAAAATTTCGCACGAAACTGGACGAAGAAGCGGAACGGGCATATGTGATCGCGTTGCAGGCAGCGCAGGTGGATTTGATCGTGCTCGCGGGTTTCATGCGCGTGCTCAAAGGGGATTTCCTCCGGGCATTCGAGGGCCGGATCGTGAATGTGCATCCGTCGTTGCTGCCGTCGTTTCCCGGACTGGAGGCGTGGAAGCAGGCACTGGATCAAGGCGTAAAAGTGACGGGTTGCACGGTGCATTTCGTGGATGCGGGCGTGGATTCCGGCGCGATCATCGGCCAGCAAACCGTGCCCGTTCTCGACGACGACACGGCCGCGACGTTGCACGCGCGGATTCATGTGGCGGAGCATGAACTGTATCCGAAATGTGTGGCGGCAGTTGCCCGCGGGCAGATTTTAGTGCAGGGCCGCCGCGTGATTCGGCCGAAAGCCGCAAGTTAAAAACCTTCTCTCGTAGCGGCTGCCCAGTAGCAAGGCGCAAAATCAAAACCATCGGAAAGAAGGCCGCCCTTCGCCGGGCCGCCGCTCCGCTGTTATCGGAATGGCATCCCAAAACTAAAAGATCAGAGGGTCAGAGG
>JANYBF010000382.1 GCA_025360895.1 Verrucomicrobiota bacterium | reverse complement strand
GCCGAGTTTTTTCCGGCAGAGATCCGTTCCCGCCGTGATGTTGCCCCACTGATCGGTGGCGCCCACCTGCAACTCGCAATTGAACTCCTTTCGCAAATGATAAAAGTCGAAGGCCTGGAGGAGCATGTAGCTGAACTCGGTGTAGCTGATACCAACCTCGCGGTCCTCCATGCGGGCGCGCACGCTTTCCTTGGCCACCATCTGATTGACAGAAAAATGCTTCCCGATGTCGCGCAGGAAATCGAGAAAGCTGACCGGCGTGGTCCAGGTGGCGTTGTCGAGCAGGCGCGCGGGATTTTGTTTCGTCTCGAAATCGAGCAGCTTCGCAAGTTGAACCTTCACGCTGGCGATGTTGTGGTCGAGAATTTCCTTGGTGAGGAGCTGGCGCTCGGCGGGCTTGCCGCTCGGATCGCCAATCGAACCGGTGGCGCCACCAGCCAGGGCGATGGGATGATGGCCGAGCAGTTGAAAACGGCGGAGCGCCAGCAGGGGCACGAGATTGCCGACGTGCAAACTGTCGGCGGTGGGATCGAAGCCGGCGTAAAGGGTCGTGGGCGCGGCGAGGCGCTGGGTCAATTCCGCCGTGTCCGTGCAGTCGGCGACGAGGCCGCGCCAGTTGAGTTCGTCCAAAATGCTCACCCGCGAAAGGTAGTTAGTGACTACGGGATAGCCAATATCCAATTGGCAGCGTGTGGGCCGGACATGACCGGAGTGAGCCAGCGGGAGGAACCAGAAAACTACCGTCGGAATTCCCTGAAATCCCCTCCACTCGTGGGGGTAATTGTTCCAGGAGGCAATCGGTGATCGGGCGGCGAAGACGGCAAAAGGCGCGACCTTTGCAGGCCGCGCCTTGGTTGAAGAAGCCTCAGCCTAATGGCCGAAGCCTATTTCTTGCCGGCCTTCTTGGTCGGCACGGTTGCAATGGTTTGCAGAATACGGCTGGCAATTTGGTACGGATCTCCCTGCGAATTTGGGCGGCGGTCTTCCAAGTAGCCCTTGTAGCCGTTGTTGACGAAGCTATGCGGCACGCGGACGGAAGCGCCGCGGTTGGCGATGCCGTAGTTGAACTTGTCAATGGACTGCGTTTCGTGCAGGCCGGTCAGGCGTAAATGATTGTCGGGACCATACACGGCGATATGTTCGTTTTTGTATTTGTCGAATGCCGCCATAAGCGCCTCGAAGTATTCTTTGCCGCCAACTTCGCGCATGTAGGTGGTTGAGAAGTTGGAATGCATACCGGAGCCATTCCAATCCACGTCTTTGCCCAGCGGCTTACAGTGGAAGTTCACGTCCACGCCGTATTTTTCACACAGCCGGATGAGGAGATAGCGCGCCATCCACATCTGGTCAGCGGCACTTTTGGAGCCTTTTCCGAAGATTTGGAATTCCCACTGACCCTTGGCGACTTCGGCATTGATGCCTTCGTGGTTGATACCCGCGTCCAGACACAGGTCAAGGTGCGTATCCACGATTTCCCGGGCAATGCAGCCGACGTTTTTGTAACCGACAGCGGTGTAGTATTCGCCCTGCGGCGGAGGGAAGCCACCGCCGGGAGGAAAGCCGAGCGGGGCGCCGTCTTTGTAGAGAAAGTATTCCTGTTCGTAACCGAACCATGCGCCCGGGTCGTCGAGGATGCTTGCGCGGGCATTGCTTGGATGTGGGGTCTTGCAGTCCGGCATCATGACTTCGCACATGACGAGGACGCCGTTTTTCTTGGTCGTGTCAGGATAGACTGCGACGGGCTTGAGCATGCAATCCGAGGTTTTGCCTTCGGCCTGGCGCGTGGAACTGCCGTCAAAGCCCCACATGGGTAATTCTTCCAGCTTGGGAAAGCTTTTGAATTCTTTGATCTGGGTTTTGCCGCGGAGGTTGGGAACGGGCTCGTAACCGTCGAGCCAGATGTATTCTAATTTATATTTGGCCATGTGCGTGGTTGTTATTTGTTCGTGTCTGTGAGTTCTGGTTTGTTCGATCAGCCGGAGCGCAAACCCTCGGTCCGATCAACGCGACACCATTTCAGCAGGCGCAATGCCTCGTCGCAAGATTTTTGCGGCTGGGATTTGCCAACCCGGCTTTTGCGCTTTATTTGCAAGGGTTTCATCCGGGTGGAAAAATTTTAATCCGGCGGCCGGACACCGCGAACAGGCCCCAAGGCGCTGCCGGCTTTTGACCGGAGTGAGCAAAATGCTTCGTCTGGCAACCGGCCAACTCGGATCGGTCTTTCCATCCGCGCGGTGGTCGGCAATAGTTCACCGCGAAGGGTGAGTGGTGGTTGGTTTATGCTAAAAGTCAAAGACACACTTCGGGCGACGGTGCATCTGACCTTTGATGGGCGGGTGATTAAAAGCTATCACGGTCCGGATGCCAAAACGCGGTTCGAGAATGAGGTGCGGATCCTGCGCCAGCTGGCAGTACGCGGGTGCAACTTCGTTCCCAAGCTGTTGGAAGCCGACGCCACGCAACTGCGGATCATCACCTCCAATTGCGGCGCGCGGGTGCAACATCTGGATGAGCAGCGGACAAAAGAGTTGTTTACGGAACTCGAACCGTATGGTGTGCGACATGACGATCCGGAATTGCGGAATGTGACTTATCGCCAGGCGGACGGGCGTTTCTGCATAATTGATTTCGAGTTTGCCACGCTGCTGCCTGGCGCTGAGCTGGCAACCCCCAAATGATTCAACCGCCGGCACCGACAACCGCAATGTCCCTGCACTGGTCGGGCTGGACCGACGTGGGCAAGGTGCGCAAGAACAACGAGGATTCCTTTCTCGGGCTTAAGTTCGATGCGCGCGAAGTTCAGCGCCTCGGGAAAATTGGCACGGCCTCAACCGCGCATGCCGACTTTGCCTTTGCCGTGAGTGACGGGATGGGGGGAGCTTTGGCAGGCGAGTATGCCAGTCAAATTGCGGTGGAAAAAATCACGACTCTGCTGCCGAAATCATTTGGCCAGCGTGCCGCTGGCCTGGACGCGGGATTTGACGATGTGCTCGTGGAATTGTTCGCCCAAGTGCATCGGGCGCTCGCTTATCTCGGGCAGAGCTACGAGGAATGTCACGGCATGGAAACGACGCTGAGCTTGTGCTGGTTCACGCCGGGCTGGATGTATTTCGGTCACATCGGGGACAGTCGGATTTATTATCTGCCGGCGCGCGAGGGCGGCATCAAGCAAATCAGTCACGACGATACTCATGTCGGCTGGCTGTTTCGCAACGGGCAGCTCAACGAACGCGAAGCTCGCACGCATCCGCGGCGGAATGTGCTCCAGAAGGCGTTGGGGGGCGGGAATCAGTTCGTGGACCCACAAGTCGGGGCCGTGGGTTGTGAGCCAGGAGACATTTTTTTGATCTGTTCGGATGGTCTGACCGAAGGGCTCTACAACCATCACGCGCTCGATTTACTGCGCCCGGTGCAACCGGCCAAGGCTGGCGAAAATCCCGCGCAACGCTTGGTCCTTGAAGCTGTGAAAAATGATGGTCGCGACAATACGACTGCCATGGTGATCCAAGTGGTCTGAGTTTGGGACTCTTGCTCGGGCAGTCGTGCGGACAAAAGATCGCGCCGCTGACGGATTGCTCCGGCAACGGCGCGAGTGTGTTAACCAATTCTGTTGGCCAGGTTATCCGCGAGCCTGGTGATAGCCTTCTTCGCCGTGTTCCGCGAGGTCGAGACCCGCGACTTCGACTTCCTCGCTCGGCCGCAGACCGACGACGGCCTTGACGATGTAAGCAATGACAATTGTCCCCACGATTGCCAGCGCCAGCGTCACCCCGATGGCCTTGACTTGCTCCAGCCAAAGCGTCTTGCCCACGATGTCTTTGAGGTTAGTGCTCAAGTTGGCATTCACGTCGGCAGTCGCGAGGATGCCGGTCAGGAATGCACCCAAGGTGCCGCCAACGGCGTGAACGCCGAACGTATCCAGCGCGTCGTCGTAACCAAACCAGCCCTTAACCTTGTAGCAGAAGAACCACGGAATGATGCCGGCCGCCACACCGATGACCAGTGCGCCACTGGCGTTGATGAAACCGCAAGCGGGCGTCACGACCACCAGACCGGCGACGGCACCGGAACAAAAACCCAGCACGCTGGGCTTGCCGCGGGTGATCCATTCCATCATCGGCCACACAAAGCACGCCACAGCGGTTGCAATCGTCGTGGTCATGAATGCATTCGCGGCCACGCCGTCCGCCGCCACAGCGGAGCCCGCATTGAAACCGTACCAACCCACCCAGAGCATGCCGGTGCCGATGGCGCACAGCACCATGCTGTGCGGCGGCATCGGCTCTTTCGGGAAGCCGAGGCGTTTGCCCAGGATTATGCAGAGGATCAAGGCCGACCAACCGGATGACATATGCACCACAGTTCCGCCCGCGAAGTCAATCGCCTTGATCGAAGCGCCAGCGTTCCAGACTCCGTTCATGGCGCCATTTACACCCCAGACCATGTGAGCGAGGGGGAAATAAACCACAACCATCCAGAGGGTGACGAACAGAAGGATGGCGCTAAATTTCATGCGCTCAGCAATCGCACCAAGAATCAGCGCTGGGGTAATGATCGCAAACATGAGCTGATACATTGAAAACACATTCTGCGAAACCCAGTAAGCGTAGTTCGTATTCGGGAGTGAATCCACCCCTTTGAGCATCGCAAATTTCATATTGCCCACGATGCCTTTGATAATGTCCGTGCCGTCGGCGAAGACCATGCTGTAACCGAAGACCACCCACAGGATCGTAACCAATCCCGCGATGCCGAAGCATTGCGCGATGACGGAGAGAATGTTCTTGCGGCGAACCAAGCCGCCGTAAAACAGGAAGAGGCCAGGCAAGGTCATGAACAATACCAAGGCTGAACTGGT
>JANYBF010000338.1 GCA_025360895.1 Verrucomicrobiota bacterium | reverse complement strand
CATTATCCGCTTCTTCGCCGTGCTGCTGGCGGTGGCCGGATTCGGCGCGGGCATTCTTGTCGGCCGGCACGGGGTCAAACCCAACTCGGCGTCCCCGGATTCCGCTGCCACCTCCGAAACCGCTCCGGATGCCGGAAAACTTCCGGTCGTCAACGTAAAGCCGCGAATCGGATCCGAAACTGCTCCCAAATCCGGCCCACGCCTGTCACTCGCGGAAGTTGAGACGGCGCTGACCGAATTAAAATCCTTGTCCCGCAACAGACTTTGGGAGCGCATCAATGAAATCGTCAAGGCGGTGAATCCCGCCGACATTCCGCAAGTGATGGCACTGGTGGCCCGGCTCCCGCCGGAAATGCAAAACCTACTGCGTTACGGGCTGTTGCCGCGCTGGGCCGAAACAGACCCCCGCGCCGCCATGGAATATGCGGGGGGCATGAAGAATTTCAACGAGCGGCAGCAAGCGATTATGGCCGTCCTGCAAGGCTGGGCGCAGAGTGACGCGGCGGGCGCGGCAGTTTGGGTCCACCAATTGCCGCCCGGCAGATTGCGCAATGAAGCGACCAGCGCAATCGCGCGCGCCATGGCCGAGAAGGACCCCGAAGCAGCGTTGGCATTGCTGAAGGAAACCAAGGCCGCCCCCAACTACGCCTACGGCGTTTATGCGGAATTATTCGATGCTTGGGCTGCCCAGGATCCCGCCACCGCCGCCACGTACGCCGGTGAAATCAAGAACTGGCAAGAGCGGCAACAGGCATATCAAAGTATTGCGCGCCGTTGGGCGGAAAGGGACGTGCCGGGCGCGCTCGCTTGGGCCAAAACGCTGCCCGATGGTCGCGACCGTTCGAGCGCGATGGCAGCCGTGCTCGGCGCGTGGGTGAACACGGATCCGAAAGCGGCGGCGGCGGCGACACTGGCGTTACCCGCCGGCCAGGCACGAAACGACGGCATCAACTCACTGGCCAACCAGTGGGCGCAGTATGATGTGGCGGCCGCGGTCGCCTGGGTGCAGCAATTGCCGGAAGGGCCGGCCCGGCAAAATGCCATGAACAGCCTGGGCTATCAGTGGGCCACGAGCGATCCACCGGGTGCGCTGGCCTACGCGCAAAGTCTTCCGGCCGGCCGCAACAAAAACAATTTGCTCTCGACCATTGCTCAGCAGATGGCGCAACAGGATCCGGATACGGCGCTAGTCTGGGCGCAGAATCTTCCGCCGGGGCAGGCGAAAGACCAGGTGTTGCAAAACATCATGAACCAGATTTCATGGCAGGACCCTCAAAGCGCGGCGGCGTTTGCCTTGACCCTGCCGGCCGGCAATTCGCGCAATAACGCCATCGCGCAAATCGCGAGCAGTTGGGCCCAGTCGGACGTGAAGGAAGCCACGGATTGGGTGAACGCGCTGCCGGAAGGCTCCGCCAAGCGCAATGCGTTTCAGAACCTCTCCGCTCACCTCGCGGAAACCGATCCGAAAGCGGCGGGGGACTTCGCACTTCAGATGCCCGCCGGCGAAACGCGCAACAACCTCTTGAGCCAAGTCGCCGCCTCCTGGGCTCAGACGGACTTGAATGCGGCAGTCGAATGGGCGCAGCAGTTGCCCGACGGCGCGGTCAAACAACGCGCGCTGGTGAATCTCAGTTCGTCGTGGGCCCAGACGGATCCGGCGGCAGCGGCGGCCTTCGGGCTCAAACTGGCGGTGGGCAGCGCGCAGAATGATTTTCTCCGCAACGTCACTTCACAGTGGGCGGAAAATGACCCGCAAGCTGCGGGGAAATGGCTGGCGGAAATGCCCGAAGGTGGTGCCCGGCAAAGCGCCATTGGCGGATTGGTTGCGGGTTGGGCGAACGAGTCGCCGCAGGACGCTGCCAATTACGTCGCCGCCCTGCCGGCGGGAAAATCGCAAGACAGCGCGGCGCTCAACGTGCTTTCGGCGTGGGCCAACTCGGATCCCGCAAGCGCCGCCGGTTGGGCGGTGCAGTTTCCGGAGGGCGATCTACGGCAGAACGCGATGCAAAGCCTCGTGAACCAATGGGCGCAAAACGATCCGGAGGGCGCGGGCAAATTCCTGTCCGGCCTGCCGGAAGGCAAGTCGCGCGACGCGGCAATTGAATCCTACGTCAGCCAGACTTCATATCAGTCGCCCGAACTGGCGGCGCCGTTTGTGAACGAGATGAAGGACGACAACCTGCGCTACAGCTCGGCGCAGAACCTCGCGGCCAATTTCTTTAGCAACGACCCGGTCGCGGCGGAGAAATGGATCGGCGGCTTGAACTTATCCGAGGACCAGAAGCGCCAGTTGCTGAAGCTGAAGCCGTAGGCGCACCACGTTAAGCCTGTCCGACGAGAAATTTTAACATAAGCTTTGCTCCAACCCCCTTTTCAATTTTTAGCCATGATCGGTACAAACTTCCGTCTCGTCCTCGGCGCCGCCCTCCTGTTGATCGTCCCAGACGCCCAGGTCATTGGCGCCAATGAAGCCGACTCACGGCGGCCGATCCGCGGGGAAGTCATCATCACCCGCACGAACGCAGCCTGGGAGTCGCAGCAGGTGCAGGAGCCGTGCATCTTGCCCAACCCGAAGGACCCGGGCCGCCTCGTGATGTTTTACTCGGGTGTACCTGCGACGAATCGGAACCGGTGCTTTATCGGCAAAGCGTGGGCGCTGAAGTCCGACCCGTTCACATGGCATCAGGATGAAAACAATCCGGTGTTCAGCCCCGGGCAGCAGGGCTGGGATTCCGGGAGTATCCGGCTCGACGCCGTGCTCTACCTCCCGGAGGAGGATGCCTACTACGTTTACTATTCCGGCACCACCGCTTCGATTCAGGACCGCATCGGGCTGGCCATCTGCCCGGCCGGGGCCGACGGATATTCCGGCATCACCCCCATGGGTATCAAACGCGTCGGCACGCAACCGGTGCTCACGCCCGAGCCGTCCGCACCGTATCTCGAGGATATGGCCTCCCAGGCGGCGGTATTGCGCGAGTGGAATGCGAGGGATCTGCGATGGGACTGGTTCATGTATTACTCCTACCGCGGCAAGGACGGCATCCTTCCCGGCCTGCGATTGGCGACCTCGCGCGACGGGAAAAGCTGGACGCATCACTATAACCAAAAGGATCCGCGGGGCATGGGGCAGATTTTTCAGTCCACCCCCGGCGCCTATTACGAGTGGCACCAAGTTTCTAAAATTGGCGACACGTATGTGCTCGCCATCGAGGTTGGCACCGCGGCTGGCAAACGCTGGCGGCCTGTCATTGCGGTGAGCAAAGACCCGGCGACCGGCTGGGCGCAGACCGATGTGGACGCGCTGCTTCAGACGAAGTGGGAGGGCCTGTATCACGACGATACGATCTACCACGTCGCCACGCCCGCGCTGTATCAGATCGCGGGCAAATGGTATCTCTACACGCAAGCCTGCCCGCTCCCCGGCAACGGCAATTACATTGACGGCCATTGGGACCTGTGGGGCTTTGCGTGCGACCGTTTGATCCCGACACTTCCCGGCTACGAAAGTATCTACATCCCCGGCCAGCCAACGGCCGCAGGCGCCGCGCGCTGATGTCGAACGGTGGCGGCTTCACTGTCGCACTGGAGTGATCGCCTCCCCCGGCTTGGAAACCAAAGGTCGGTCCCCTGACCGTTTCCACCCCGGTGCGCATCGCGTAATTGTTATGAGGTCAAAACTTGTGCGTTGAGGTTTTTTACGAGTGGCCTTGCCGGTTATAGGTTCGCCACGGGCGCGAGCGGCGACGCGTCCCCGATGATTTGCTGGCGCGTGAACCGATGGGTGAGCAGGACGTCGTCGTGGATCTCCCGCGCAGAGTGAATCTGAAAGTAGCGCGGCGGTTTCAGTCACACCCGGTTTTCGCCAAAATGATTGACTCCCCGGATGCTTTACGGACAGTTTCATCGGGTGTTGAGCAAGTTTACCGTGCCGGCCCGGCAGAATTCCCGCAAGGCATGAACGACCACAACACCACCTCCGGCGAGCCGCCTCCCACCCGCGACCGCCGTTATGAATACTGGCGTTGGCGGATTTTCTCCGTCACCTGGCTGGCTTACGCGGGCTTTTACCTGACGCGCAAAGCTTTTTCCGTGGCGAAGAACGAATTGAAGAAGCCCGAGGTCATGGGCATGACCAAAGCCGACATGTCTTGGATTGACGGGGCGAACTCGGTGGCCTACGCCGTAGGCCAATTCTTCTGGGGGCCGTTGGGAGACAAATTTGGGCCCCGCGTTATTGTTCTGGTGGGCATGTTGGCGTCGGTGACGACCGCCCTCGCCATGGGGTCCTCTTCCACCGTTTTGTGGATGGGCGTGTTGTTTGCGATTCAAGGATTGTGCCAGTCCAGTGGGTGGGCACCGCTCACGAAAAACATGGGGGAATTCTTTTCGCGCCGGGAGCGCGGAAGTGTCATGGGCTTCTGGTGTACGAACTACGCGCTAGGTGGCTTCGTGGCCACGACGCTGGCGGCGTGGGCCGCGCAAAAATTCGGCTGGCGCTATGCCTTCTTCGTGCCCGCTGGCGGGCTGTTCGGCATCTGGATTCTGTTTCTCCTGTTTCAACGTAATCGGCCGGAAGACGTCGGGCTGCCGCCGATTGAACAATACCACGGGGAAGCCGCCGAAGTGCTCGATCCGAACGCCCTACCGGCGTTGGAGTCCGAAGGTTCGTGGCAAATTGTGGTGGAGGTGATGCGGAACAAAATGGTCTGGTTGCTGGCGGGTGTTTATTTTCTGATCAAGCCGACGCGTTACCTGATGCTCTTCTGGTCGCCGGTGTACATCAATGAACTCCTTGGCACCGGCACGGCGACGTCCGGTTTCCTCGGCAGCTTGTTTGATCTGGCCGGTCCGATTGGCAGCCTCACCGGTGGCCTGATTTCCGACCGGCTCTTCCGCTCAAAGCGAATGCCCGTTTGCGTGGTAGCGTTATTTGCTCTGGCGGTGCTGATGGTGACGTTTCGTTTTCTGCCCCCGACCCGGGTGGCGGTTGGCGCCGGAATGTTTGCGATTGGCTTTCTCATTTTCATGCCCGACACCTTGATCTCGGGCGTGGCGGCTTTGGATTTCGGCACCAAGAAGGGCGCTTCGACCGCCAGCGGCATCATCAATGGGTTCGGCTCCGTGGGCCAGATCATCGGCGTCACGCTGCCTGGCTGGGCGAACAAACTGGTCGGCCCGGGGCATGATATTTGGAATCCGATCTTCCTGTGGTTGGGCGTGGCGCTCGCGCTGGGTGGCCTGCTCCTGGCGCCGCAGTGGAATCGCCTGCCGCCCACGGCTCCGGTGAAATCCTGAAGCCCCTCGCTCACCAAGTGACTTTGATAAACTGATATTTAGGCGACAGATTGCTCGGATGAAGCAAGAACGACTCATTAACCCGCCACGCATTTCATGGCGGGTGAAAATTGTCATCGTCTCGCTTTCTCTTGCCATGGCGTTTATTGCAGCTTGGATCTCTGTGCGCCATGACAGCCTGTTTTGGGTAACTGCGTTCTTTGTCTTAACCCTGATTGCTATTCGCATCATCACGCTACGTCGTCCGTGTCCTGAGTGCGCCGGACGGCTGACTCCGCGATGGGAGAAGGTTTCGGACAAACGTGGTGGGTATCGCGCGTTTCTGGATTGTCCGCGCTGTCAAATTGCATGGACGGACGGGGTGATTCACGTTGATGACTAATGAAGCCGCCGTCTAATTCACCGCAGCCATCGCCGCGCGGCACTCGCAGTTCCGCTATGCGGTTCATGCGAATCGCTCCCGCGGGGCTGAGTTCTGATTGTTGGTTGATCCCTGATTGTATGATGAAACCCTACTGTAATGCTGACAAGGCGCGGGTGCAGTTGCCGTTGATCTCGCTTTTTCCGCTGCTGGCAGTCCTTGTTGTAATGGCGACTCATCGCTGCGGCGGCGCGGAAACGAATGCCAGCGGTGGTCAAGCCTCCGGAACTGTGAAAGTCCCCGCGCGGGCCGGAACATTGCGTTTTGTCGAGCACTGCTCGCCGGCGGGCGTAGCGGCGCGCATCCTCGACGGCGAACGAACAGTCTTCAGCGGTATCACCAATGATGCCGGCTTGCTCCTGGTTCAGCCGACGGGCCGGGCGGCAATCCGCTACCCGGAATCGAAGTGGCAGGACGGACAGCTAATCTTGCTGGGTGCGATCACCAATGGCCTCGCATTTTCGGAGTCCTATCGAACCGTCGCGCCCGACCTGATCGAGCGCGCGGTCTCCGTCACCGCCACGGCGGACCAGCGATACTATCTTGATTTGGGTTGGTCCGTTGTGGTCGCGGGTGATTTCTATTCCTTTATCGGCAAGGAGGAGGCCACGAAAAACTACACGCCAACCTGTGCCGGACCGGAGTTTGGCGGTGGTTCGTATCAGACCTTTCCGTTCTTGGGCTGCCGGACCAGCAACACGCTTTACGGAATCGTTGGCGATTCCCCCGGCCTGTGGGAGAACCGGTGCTTCTTTCACTTCGATGTCGCGAAACGGGTCTTGTCACTCGCCAATGGTGATGGCAGCGCTCGGCGCGTGATCATCATCCCGCGAGAAGTGGATGCCACCACCGTTTACCGGGCTGCCTTCGATGGCTGGCAACACATCGAAAGCGGGCAGACCCAGACTTGGAAAACGTGGATCTTCGCCTCGCCCGTAAAATCGCTCTACGACGTCCAACTGGCCGCGCACCTGGCGCTCGCCAACGCAAAAGGATTTAATCAGTCGGGCCTCGAAGCCATCCTGCGCAACACTTCGTATCTACTGTTGCGGCGAAATCTGCTACGGCCCGAGAGCGATCACCTGTTCATCTCCGGCGTGGGCTACGGTTGGAAGCAGTGGGTCAGTGATGGCTTTTGGATGAGCCGTGGCCTGGACGATTCCGGTTACGACGCACAAGCGCACGCCGCCGTTTTCTTTGAGCGCATCAATTACGAGGACAACGCGCAGTACTATTTGATCTGGTCGGCGATCGTGAAACGCGCCGGGGGCGAGTTAGATGCCCGCACGGTCGGCCGGGCTTATCGCTTCATCCGCGAGCACGAACACGATGGGCTGTTTATTCCGCCGCGGTTGATCCCGGAAAAACCAATTATGAAAACGTACCACGATCAGCTTCCGTATGATGACGATGATGCGCCTTCCTCGAATCAGGGGTTCCATTGTGGGGCATTGCTCGCCGCCAAGGAACTGGGTTTCCCCGTGACCGAGACCGACATCGAGCGGGCCATCGCGGGCTACCGGCGTATGTTTAATGCCGAGGGCGATTATTTCGCCACCAGCCTGAAGCAACAGAATCATGTCGGGCAGGACGCGCTGTACGGCGAGGTGCTGACGTTCGCGGTGTTTGGCCGGCGGCTGCTGCCCGATGACATGGTGCGCCGGCACCTGGAAACCTCGGTCCGAATCCAAACGCCGTACGGGATGCGGGTCATCTCGAACCCCGACGGCAGCTTGCTGGAGGGCCACAGTGGCACCTACGTTTTCGGCGGCTCCTGGTTTCTCAATGACGGGGCGAACTATCTGGACGGGTTGATCCACGGCATGGATCCGAAATGGGTGGACGAGCATCTGCTTTGGCGTCTCGGCAAGGAGCTCGCCTACATGCCCGCCTTTCACGAGTCGTTGAACACCGTCAAAGGCCAGCCGCACGGTCATCATCTGTATAGTTGGAACTCCGGATTTTGGTGGTTACGCCGCGAGGTGCGCAAGCGGTTGAACCTGTCGGGGCCGGATCTGTTGGAGGCACAACTGGACGAAGAACTGGGGGTTTCCCGCCAGAATGGTTTTCTGCAGCTCCAACCGGAAACGGCTCGCTTGCGCCCCAAGGAGTGAAGTTGCCGCAGCGGTCGGCCACAGGATTTGGAAACTCGTGGCGCCGCGCCGCTCGCCAGCGTTTCGTCGTGTTGCGATTCAGGGAATCAAAACTCTCAACGCTTGTGGCACTACTTCCAACAGCGCGGGCGTGTGGCCGATGAGTTCACCGTCCGCCGCAATTTCAAGCGGCAGGTCCGCTTCCACTGCCACCGTGCGCGTGGTAAAATAGCGCAACTTGGGATGTGACATACGGCGGGCCCCGCAAGCTTGCCAAAGGAGTGCGACGGTGGCCCAACGGCCGATGGCTTCGCATACGTTTAGGTCCAGTACCCCGTCATCTATTCGCGCGCCGGGAGCGAGCCGCATGCCCCCGCCCGCCATCTCGCCATTGCTCGCGCAGACCAGCAGAAAACGGTTCTCCCACGTCTGACCGTCACAGGTCACACGCATCTGGGGGGCGCGGTAAGTCCAGATCGCGCGAAGCGCACCCACGGGATAGGCAAGCCGCGGGCCGAAAACGCGTTTAACCAGCGGGGTGGTTTTTTTCAACGCTTCTCCGGAGATGCCCACGGCCCCAAACAGCAGGGCGTAACGCAAAACCGACGCCCCATCCACCTGACAACGGATCCGAATCGCATCCACGATTTTTGTCCGGCTGCCCCGCAGAGCTAGTCGCGCTTGTGCGGTGTCGCTGATGCCGCATTGCCGGGCGGCATCGTTCCCGGTGCCCAACGGCACTACGCCCAGGGCTGTGTTGGTTGCGCCGGAGAGCAGCAGCCCGCTGGCCACCTCGAAAAGCGTTCCGTCGCCACCGACGGCGACGACGACGTCGCACTCACGCGCCATGTCTTGCGCGAAACGCACGGCGTCGCCGGGGTGTGCCGTGAACCGTGACTGCCCTTGGATGCCGTCTTTATGGAATTGGTTTTGGAGCTCGGCCCACCGCGCTGGACAACGACCGGCGGCAGCGGCGGGGTTAATGATGAAGCCGATTTGCTTGGGCATGATGATTTGCTGAGTTGTTTTGCAGCGCGCGCTTTTTCTTTCCGATAATTCACCGGATTCGCCGGCCAGCCACCGACCAACGCGCGTTTGAGTTCTTCGAGTGATTGCGCCACAACTTGGCTGGCTTGAATTTCAGATCGTTCATAACTTTGGCGCCCTGCCCGGTGGCGAAATTTGAACCTCGACCAACACTGGCAAATGATCGCTGCCGACCTGCGGACCAAGTTGTTTGTTGAGGAGGTTGATTGAAGATGAGATGAGACAATGGTCGAGCGCGATTCGCCCGCCGGGCAATCCTGCCGGCCAGGAGCCGAAAAGGCCGCGCCCTTGTGATGTATTCTTCAACCCACCGTCGCGGAGTAGATCGGCAAAGTAAGGACTCCAAGGGGTGGAATTCAGGTCGCCAAGGACAATCGCGGGCATGGCGCTGCGGCGGATCCGGGCGGCGATTTCCCGAAACTGCTCATTCCGCCGCCGGGCGTAATCCGCCGAACCCGGCGGC
Organism: Verrucomicrobiota bacterium; assembly: GCA_025360895.1. Lineage (GTDB taxonomy): Bacteria > Verrucomicrobiota > Verrucomicrobiia > Limisphaerales > JADLHS01 > JADLHS01. The sequence continues at coordinate 15,483 of JANYBF010000338.1, read as the reverse complement.
AGCGGATGAGTACCCAGCAGGAAAACGTTTTGTCCCCCAACCGCAACGGTCGTGGCAATGGACGGCACCTCCGCTTGGCCGAGTTCGACCACCTGACTATTGGTTAAGGGGAGCCGGCTGAACAGCGCGATACCGAAGTTGTCCTCGCGCGGTTCGGCGATGATCTGCGGGTAGTTGGTGCGAAGGGATCCCAAGACGTTCATCCAACGCGCGTTCACTTCCATCAGCAGAATGACATCGGCATCCGTGTGGCGCAGGAACTCCAGCACGAGATCCCTCCGCTCGTTTTCAGTTTGAACGTTCAGCGCCACAAGTCGCAGTCGCGGGGCGGCAGTCACCATCGTCTTTGCTCCCGGCCAGAGGAGGAACATTACCAGCACGGCGTTGACTGCGGCACCGACACCACAAATCACCGCCATCCGCCAGTGGCGTGTCACCACCCAGACCACCGCAAGCGCGCCCAGCGAGAGGGCTAAATGCAGACGGAAATTGGAAGTCAGATCAAAAATCCACCACCACCGTCCGAGAAACCCGGTGACCGTGGCGAGACACGTTATCACTGCTCCAACCTCCAACAATCCCCAAACGGTAAAACGGGAACTGTGCGGCGGCGGTGTCATTTCCATCAAGGATGAGGAGTTCGAGCGGTCTTTTCAACTCTGCCCCTCTGTTCTCCAAAGCCGCCACATGGGCCAAGGTTGAATACCCTGCCGGCCTGCCGACATGAACCTATTTTTTCATTGACTTTTTTTGCACGGGCAAACTACTGTCTTTCTACCAACCAACAAGCCACCTGAAATGAGCAGAAGGTGTAATCGTTTAGCCTCGGCTTTCTTGCCAGAGGTGTTTCGGAAGGCAAAACTGATTTGGCCTCATGTGCTGACGTGCGGCAATCTTCGGCGGGCTATTTTTAGCACCCTCGCTTTTTGCAAGTCGCGTCCAAGATCCCGGTCATCACCCCTTGCCGGTTGGCAGCAATTGCCGCTTGGCCCTCGCCGACCAGCACAGTACGGCCAAGCAAAAACGTCACGTTTTGCCCATGGTGCACGTTATGAAACAACTGAAACCACTCGCTTTTGATTCGCAACCGAAAGTGAGCATGGCAATTTTGATGGGTTGTTCGAGATTTCTGGCAGGACGCAATAAGCCAACCGTCAAGGCACGTCGGTTGCTAGCTGAATTGAAATGTACAGAGTCATTACCAGTCTCTGACACCATTCCTCCTTTTTTTGATGCAGGTTCGTCATTTTCAAAAAAAAGAATGTTATGGACGGCCTAAGTACAAAGAATCGAAATGTTCGAGGAAACCTGAACGGGTTCACATTGATTGAGCTTCTCGTCGTGATTGCCATCATTGCCATCCTTGCCGCGATGCTTTTGCCCGCCCTCACTAAAGCCAAGCTCAAGGCGCAGGGTATTCAATGCATGAATGATCATCGGCAACTGGCCTTGGCCTGGCGGATGTATGCGGAAGACAACAACGATGTTCTGGTTTATGCCAGCACTGGGGGAGGTCGCCGGGGCGGCAGTGTCCCAATGGATGCGGTAAACCCGATTAACCCGAACAATTACGCATGGTCCGGGGCGCACATGGATTACACTGGAGCTAATCGCGCCAATTGGGAGCCGGCCTATGACATGCAGTTGCGGCCACTCTGGCGCTACAACAAATCGCAGGCGATTTACAAGTGCCCCTCTGATCGCTCCACGGTTACTTGGCAAAATGTAGCCCGACCCCGGATCCTCACGATGTCCATGAATTTATACGTCGGTGGGTTCGCCCCGAATGGAACATCTGAACCACTCTGGAGCGGAACTGACGGTGGTTGGGCGTTTGCTCATCCCTACCAGATCTTTCCAAAGTCATCAGCGATTACCGCCCCTGCCGGTATATTTGTGTTCCTTGACATGCGCGAAGATACGGTTAACTGGAGCAACTTCATGATTGATATGACCGGCTATGCACCTAACAACCCGAATTCATGGCAATGGACCGGAGATTTGCCAGGCATGTATCACAGCCGGGCCGGTAGCTTGTCCTTTGCTGATGGTCACTCGGAGATTAAAAAATGGCGGGATGCCCGCACAACTCCACCGCTGACCGCGCCACCTGGCACCCCAACCATCAACATGGCCCAACCCGGCAATCCGGACATTTATTGGTTTCAGGATCGTTCCACACGACTGAGATAATGTAAGTATTGTTGAATGTTTTAAACACTGTATTAGCAATGCATTCTGGCCGCATACAACAACGACAGCCATCTGCCTTGGGTCAGCAACGAAAACCCGGGGCTTGACGCATCTTGCCCGGGTAATGCAGTCGCCAGTATTTTGAAACAAGCCTGATTCGTTAAAAGCATAAAAACAAAAACCAACGGTAACCCAAGGGAAAAAATCAGATATGAAACGAAATTATAAAACTGTTTTCCGGCTCGGCAGTGCCCTGCTGGTGACCTTGTCCGCTGGCCTGCCGGCCCACGCGGATTACCAGTCCACCGTGCTCTCCCAGAACCCGGCCGGTTTTTGGCGACTGAACGAAACCGTGCAACCTTCAACGAGTTCCGCCACCAATTCGGGATCGCTGGGAACCAGTGCCGATGGAGCCTACATTAGCCTGCCCGCACTTAATTTGCCGGGGCCGTTCTCGGGCAGTGTTGCGGTCGGCTTGGACGGCACTGCGTCGTATGTCTCCACTCCCTGGGTGGACGGGCTAAACACAACCAATTTTAGCGTTGAATTATGGGCCAACGCTGCAGTAGTTCCCAATTTTGCCTACCTTGCGTCGTCCGTCCACCTAACTTCCCCGCGTTCCGGTTGGTATCTCGCCCAAGACAATGGGAACACTTTCTTTTTGGGTTCTTCCTATGTATTTCGTATGTTCAATACGAACGCCTCTAACCCTTCGATTACCTTGTCTACGCCGGTCCCGGCTGTTGGAACCTGGGTTCAGCTCACGCTGACCTACGATGGCACGACTGCAACTCTTTATACTAATGGAGTCGTGGCCGACTCGGGAATCGTGGTTACTAACGGAGCTGGGCTTGGATACGTGCCGAACACTGACGCCCCGTTCACGGTTGGCTGCCGCAGCTCGCTTAATTTCTTTTGGCCCGGTAAAGCTGCCGAAGCAGCAGTGTACGGCAGCGCGCTCTCCGCGTCCCGAGTATCCGCCCACTATACGGCGGCCACCACTGCGCCGGCAACTTATGCCGCGACGGTGCTGGCGGACGCTCCGCTGCTTTATGACCGCTATCAGGCACCGCCCCAGCCGGTGGCTGCAAACTTGGGTGCGCTTGGCACTGCCGGAAACGGTTTGTACCTCGCAGATGCCGTGGCAGGTGCGCCCGGGCCGAAACCGGCGACGTATCCGGGGTTTGATGCGGCGAATAAGGCGCCGGCCTTCGCCGCCGGTGGCGGTGCGGTCCGGCTTCCCGCGTTCAACTTCAATACCAACACCTTGACTATTTCCGGCTGGGTCAACGCTTCCAATCTGCAACAGTCTGCGGCGGGTATTGTCGTAAGTGATGCCGGAACCACCTATGCGGGCCTGACGATTGACGCAGTTAGCGGCGGATTAGGGCTTGGCTATGTTTGGAATAATGACCCGAACACTTACAACTGGAGTCCCACCACGGATGCGGGCTTGACGCAACTTCCAAACTCGGACTGGGCATTTGTGGCCTTGGTTGTTCAGCCGACGGAAGCGGAAATTTATATTGCCACCACCAACAACCCGGCCAGTTTCACCAGCGTCACCAACTACCTGGCTCATGTGAACCAAGCGTTTGACGGTGCGACCCTCATTGGCACTGACGCAGGCTTGCCAGCTTACAGTTTTAGTGGCGTTATTGACGAGGTGGCAATTTGGAACCGTTCCCTAAGCTCGGGGGAACTCTACACCCAATACGCCTCCGCCGTAGGCGGCCTTGGCCCCATCGTTTTCTCCGGTCCGCCAAGCCCGGATCAACCGATTGTCGCGGGTGACACTCTGACCCTCACGGTGAACGCGGGTGGCACACCGAATCTAAGCTACCAATGGCGCCAGAATACCGTCTCGATCCCGGGGGCCACTAACAGCGTGTATTCCAAACCTAACTTTAGTATCGCGGCTGATTCCGGAGCCTATGATGTCATCGTCACCAATGCCTTTGGCTCGGCCCCGAGCGGAGTGGCGAATGTTACCGGCCAGATAGCGACCGCACCGGTCATCATATCCGGGCCGGTTGGCAGCACCATCTACCCTGGCGGCCGCCTCAGTTTGAGTGTTGTGGCGACGGGCGGCGGCCTCGTTTATCAGTGGAAAACGAATGGCACACCGATTCCCGGAGCGACCGGCGCCGCTTACACGGTTGTCAGCGTGACCACCAATAACGCAGGCTCCTATACTGTCAGCGTGACCAACTCTTTGGGTTCAACGAACCTCGGCCTGGCTGTGGTCACGGTACCGGCCCTCGCGGCGGGCACCTACGCCGCAGTGGTTGACGCCGATGCACCGGAATCCTGGTGGCGGTTAGACGACACTGTCGCCACGAACGGCACCCTGTTGGCCGATGCTATGGGCCGGCACTCCGGCACCTACACGAACGCCGGCGGCCTCACCGTCGGAAATCCCGGGGCCATCACCGGCGGTATCGCCGGCACGGCCGCAACCTTTTCGGGAGATGGTAGCTACGGATATATTCCTTATTTTTCAAGTTTGAGCAGTTCAAAGCTCACACTCGAATTATGGGCCAAGCAAACGACCGCAGTTAATGGTGTCACAGCGGCCTCTTCATTCGACGAGAATGGCAACGGCTATGGCATCGGGGCCACGACTTATTGGCAAGGCCAGAATGGCGGCGGCAACTTCGGCAGTGCGCCTGGCGCGGCGGCAGGTTTCGATCCGACGATCCAGGCAAACCAATGGATTCATCTGGTCATCCTTTATGATCCTGTCAGTAGTGCAACTTTCCCGTATCAGGTTTATGTCAACGGGGTGACTGATGGGTTTATTTGGGGGAATAGTGGGACGCCCTTAAACAACAGCAAACCCTTTATTATCGGAGGTTTTGGCACCGGCCTTGCCAGTATATTGAAAAATTACTTTGTCGGTTCCGTGGACGAGGTGGCGCTTTACGGCAAGCTGCTGACCTCCACCCAAATCAAGGCCCATTACGCGGCCGCATTCTTCGGTGTGCCGCCGACCTTCTCTATCCAGCCGCAATCACAAAATACTTTCGCGGGCCAAAACGTCATGTTTTCTGCCACCGCTGTGGGTGCGCCTACAATCACACTGCAATGGAAAAAGAACGGCGTAAACCTTCCCGGCCAGACCAACGCCACCCTCACGGTGAGCAATGTTTTCTATACGGCCTCCAGTGACACCTATACGGCTGCCGCCACGAATACCTTTGGCTATGCCATCAGCGCCGGTGCAGTGATCACCGTCTATCATCCGCCCACTTTCGCCAACCTGACGAACGGCTTGGTACTCCACCTCGAATTCGACGGTAACTACAACGATTCATCCGGCCACGGCAACAACGGAACGTCCGTCGGTTCACCCACGTTGGTGTCAGGTAAAATCGGTAATCAGGCGCTGAGCGTCTCGACCGATACGACCAACAGCCTCTATAATTATGTAACACTGGGTAATCCTCCGGACTTCCAATTCGGCTCGAGCATTGACTTCTCCGTCGCCTATTGGGTGAAGCTCCCGGCTGGTTATGTCAATGGGGACCTGCCCTTCCTTTCAAGTTCCGCAACTTCCTACGGCGGTTACGGGGTGACCTTCGCACCTTCGTATAAACTCGGCGGCTGGTCTTGGTCCCTCACTATTTCAGATGGAACATTCGCGGGTCTCTATGGCTCTGACGGTTCGATCAATGATGGTAATTGGCATAGCGTAGTCGAGACCTTTAACCGTAGTGGCAATGGTTCCACATATCTCGACGGCGTATTGGTGAGCACGGTGCCAATTGCCGGCCTCGGCAACATTGATTCCGGCCTGCCTTTCAACATCGGCCAGGGTGCTGATGGCCAATATCAAGAATCAGGTTCTTTCATCCTCGATGATATCGGGATCTGGCGCCGGGCACTCACGGACATCGAAGCCCGAAGCGTGTACGGCGCCGGCCAGAATTATGGCCGGTCGTTCGACACCTTCGGACCGGTTTCCATCACGATAAACAAATTACCTGGCGGCGACATTGAACTCATCTGGGAAGCTGGCACGCTCAAGAAGTCCAGCAGTGTCACCGGACCTTGGACCCCGGTAGCCGGTGCTGCCGCGCCTTACTACCGGTTCACCCCGACCTCGACCAACACGTTCTACGGCGTCGGGCCCTAGTCGTTTAGGACTGAAGACATCACAATCCAAATGATGGCGAGGCGGCCGGGCATCCCCCGGTCGCCTCGTGTTTTTTTGGAGCCGTGCGCTTCTTGCCCCCAGGTTCCCAGTCGTGAAATTTCCAAGCCAAGGTGCAGCAAGAAACGATAGCAACTGGCATTGGCACATATGGTGATAGGATTCCAAGAAGGACGCCGGGAGGAATAACGAATGATGGTTATTGTCGATTGGCCGTAGGCCCGTCCGCGTGCTTGCGCCAGCAACCGTTAACTTGCAACCTGCATCCCGCCGATGGCTCACATCCACGAAAAAATTGATTTTACGGTCGCGATCTTCGTCGTTCAGGACGACAAGGTGCTACTAATTCACCATCGCAAGCTCGACAAGTGGTTGCCGCTGGGTGGGCACATCGAGTTGGACGAAGACCCGGAACAAGCAGCCGTGCGCGAAGCGAAAGAGGAAAGCGGGCTGGACGTGGAACTCCTCGGCGAACGACCGCCCACCACCGAGTCGGGCACGCGCGCGTTGATTGCCCCGCGCTTTCTCGATATTCATCGCATTACGGCCACGCACGAGCACATCGGCATGATTTATTGGGCGCGACCAAAAAGGGGTGCGACCACGCTGGCGGCCGAAGAGCATCATGCCATCCGCTGGTGTTCTGCGGCTGAGTTGGACGCGCTTCAACCCGTGATGTCCGAGGCGGTGAAGTGGTATTGCCGCCAAGCGCTCACCGAAGTCTCCCGGCCGGCAGTTTGAAGAGACCGCTGGCCTCAACCTCGTCCGCATGTATTCCCGCAAAATCAAAACCGGCGTCTTTATCCTCGAAGGATTGAATTCCTTCGCGGTGACGTATTACTTCTATTATTTTTATTTCTTCACGCAACAACAGTTCGGCTTTGGCAACCAGGCAAATCTCGCCTTAGCTGCGGTGATTGGGCTGGCGTGTGTGCCCGCCGCGTTGTGGGGGGGCCGCTTCGCACAGCGCGCCGGGTATTTCGCCGCGCTGAAGGTTGGGTTCGGCACCATGATTGTCGCGCTCACGCTCGGCTGGCAGTTCGCAACTTCGCCGGCAGTGTATATCGCGCTCGCGCTCGTCACGGTGGTGGGCATGAGTTTCACTTGGCCAACCTTGGAAGCACTCGTGAGTGAAGGCGAAACGGGGGCGGGTTTGCAGCGCCATATCGGCATTTACAATGTCGTATGGGCCGGCACTGGCGCGCTGGCCTATTTCACCGGCGGGGCGTTGCTGGAAAAGCTCGGACGGCAAAGCCTTTTTTTCCTGCCGCTCGCGCTCCAAGTCGGACAACTCGCCCTGACCTTCTGGTTGCATCACCAATCTGCCGGCGTCCAACCGCTGGCGGCAGTCTCCCCGGTCGGCGGTCCAACCGCGCCGGCGCCCAGGCCCCGGGCCAAGACCTTTCTGCGCATGGCTTGGCTCGCCAACCCGTTTGCCTACATTGCCGTCAACACCCTCGTTGCCGCCATGCCGGGCGTGGCGCACAATCTGAATCTGACCACGACCCAAGCCGGCTTTTGCTGTTCGCTCTGGTGCTTCGCCCGGTTGGCAGCGTTCTGCGGATTGTGGTTTTGGGCCGGCTGGCATTATCGCTTCCGCTGGCTGCTGACCTCCTATCTCTTGCTGATCGTGACTTTCGTGGTGATTCTTGTCGTGCCAAATCTCGCTATCGTTTTGCTGGCGCAACTGGCGCTTGGGGTCGCCCTCGGGTTGATCTACTACTCGTCGCTTTTCTACTCAATGGACGCGGGCGACACGAAAGGCGTCCATGGCGGAATTCACGAGGCGGCGATCGGCTTGGGCAGCTTCGCCGGGCCGGCGGTGGGCGCACTCTCGCTGTCTTTCCTGCCGCAAGTTGCCAATGCTGGTGCGTGGGCGGTGTCGGGATTGCTGGTGCTCGGCTTGGGTGGCTTGGTGTGGTTGCGCCGCGGCGCCTTGCCTAGTCGCTGAAATTATTTCATTTCTCCCGGCCGGCCGCTACACTGGCCGCAGTTGGAAACTGGTGATCCGAACATGAAGCCCGTCCCCTTACCCACCGCCCTCTTCACGCTCAATCGTGAGCGGCTTATCCCGCTTTTACTGCCCCGGTCGGTGGCGGTTTTGAATGCCAACGACATCATGCCCACCAATGCGGACGGCACGATGGGGCATATCCAGAACGCCGATCTTTATTATCTGACGGGCATCCATCAGGAGGAAACGATGCTGTTGCTCGCGCCCGCTGCCTTCGATCCTAACCACCGCGAAATCCTCTTCCTGCGTCAGCCCAACGAGCAGCTCGCCATTTGGGAAGGCCATAAACTCACCAAAGCGCAGGCCGCAAAAATCTCCGGGATCAAGAACGTCAAGTGGCTGTCGGAGTTTCCGCCGCTCTTTCGTCAGCTCGTCTGCGAGTCGGAAATTATTTATCTCAACACCAACGAACACCAACGCGCCGGCATCGAAGTGGAAACCCGGGATGCGCGATTTGTTCGGGAATGCCGACGGACGTTCCCGTTGCATCGTTATGAACGGCTCGCTCGGCTGATGCATGGGTTGCGCGTGGTGAAGTCGGAATATGAAGTCGCCGCCATCCGGGCGGCTTGCGATCTCACCGGCAAAGGCTTCCAACGCGTGGGCCGGTTCGTGAAGCCCGGCGTGAATGAAGCCGAAGTGGAAGCGGAGTTTGCGCATGAGTTTATCCGGCACCAAGGGCAGTTTGCTTACCCACCCATCATCGCGGGCGGGGCGAATAACAACATTCTCCACTATACCCAAAACGATCAGCCGTGCCGGAAGGGCGATTTGCTCCTGCTCGATGTCGCGGCGGGCCGCAGCAATTACATGAGCGACCTCACGCGCACGATTCCGGTAAGCGGACGGTTTACGCGCCGTCAGAAACAGGTCTATAACGCCGTGCTGCGCATGTTTCGGCAGATGGTCCAAGCGATGGTACCGGGCAAAACCACGAAGGATCTGCGCATGGAATGTGAAGCGCTGACGGCGAAGGAATGTGTGGACCTCGGCTTGTTGAAGCCCGCCCAACTCCGGAAGGCCACCCCGGACCATCCCGCCGTGAGCCCGTTTTTCATGCATGGCGTCGCGCATCCCATCGGCCTCGACGTGCATGACGTCACTTACAACCATCTCAAAATCGCGCCCGGCTGGGTGCTGACGTGCGAGCCGGCGATTTACATCAAGGAAGAAGGCTTCGGGGTCCGCCTGGAAAACACCATCCTCGTTACCGAAACCGGCCAATGTGATCTGATGGCCGACATCCCCATCGAAGCCGCCGCGATCGAGGACTTGATGAACCGGTGTTGAATTTTTTACGACCCCAATTCCATCATCCAAATGGAACCTTACGGGCAAGGCGTTTTTCCCGCCGTCATCACCCAACTCAAACGCGATCAATCGCTCGACCTTGATGCCGCGGCCCAGCACGGCGAAGTGCTCATCAAGAGCGCCGTCCCCGGCCTGGTCATGTGCGTTCTGAGCGGCGATAAGCCATCGGTTGATTTGAATCTGCTCTCCCCGGATTGTTACGTGTAATCAGGACATCCGTGGCCGCAAAATATCCGGCCCGCTGTGGTGGCAAATCGGCTGCACGAAGTGCCCGGTGGCCAGCGTGCCGACGGATGTTTCACCCGGCGCATTCATGGCGGGAGGGGTGCGACTAAAAGCGGGTGAGGCTCTCCGTTCCTCCCCCTCCTCCTCGTTCTCATCCTCCTCCTCGAAACAACGGGGGATTTCGAGGACGAGCACGAGGATGAGAACGAGGAGCAGCGGAAGAGTCCCCACCGGCCCTCACCCGGATTTGATCACACCCTGGCGGGAGGTGGCTCAAAGGGGAAACTTGATTAACGTAACCGGGAGGTTCATGCTGGCGTTGAATCGTGGCTCAACCATCAAGCCATCTGACGATTCAACCTAATTATGTCAGCACTCACAGGAAAACTGGGAATAGTCTTCGGTGTCGCCAACAAACGCTCCATCGCTTGGGCGATTGCCCAGGCCTGGCACAAGCAGGGCGCCCAGCTCGCTTTCACGTATCAAGGGGATCGCCTCAAAGAAAACGTGGAGGAACTAGCCGGCACATTTGGTAGTGACACCCTGCTCATGCCGTGCGACGTCACCAAGGACGACGATATCGCGACCGTCTTCAAAACCGTTGGCGAGAAATTCGGCAAGCTGCATCTCCTGCTCCATTCCGTGGCGTTCGCTCCCAAGGAGGCGCTCGAAGGCGAATTCGTGAACACGAGCCGCGAAGCTTATCGCATCGCGCACGACGTGAGCGCGTATTCGCTGGTGGCGCTATCCCGGGCGGCCGCGCCGCTGATGACCGATGGCGGTAGCATCATGGCCATGAGTTACTACGGCGCGAAAAAGGTCGTGCCGCACTACAACGTCATGGGTGTGGCCAAAGCCTCGTTGGAAGCCAGCACCCGCTACCTCGCTTACGATCTCGGCCCCAAAAAAATTCGCGTCAACTGCCTCAGTGCCGGGCCGATGAATACGCTGGCCGCCCGCGGCATCAGCGGCTTTACCGAAATGCTGAAACACTACGAGGCGCACTCCCCGCTCAAGCGCAATGTGGTGCCCGACGAACTCGGCGCCACCGGAGTGTTCCTTGCCAGCGACGGCGCCGCCGCCATCACCGGCCAGGTCATCTACGTGGATGGGGGTTACCAGATCATGGGGATGTAGGTGTCCTGTGAAGGCAAGCCTGCGCCGCCTGAACTGCGGCGCGGCCCTCTAGTCAGGGGCGAGTAACCAAGTCGCCGGTCGGTCGGTTGGTTTCCGCGCGCAGTTTTTCCAGTGCCGACAGCGCGGCTTCGCTCTCGGCGGCCTTCTTGCTTTTACCGGCGCCGCGCGCCAGTTCAGCCCCTGCGTGATGCACGGTACACTCAAACACGCGGTCGTGATCCGGACCGGTGGTGGAAACAACATGATAGCGCGGAGCTTCCGGAGAACGTGCCTGGAACAATTCCTGAAGCTCGCCTTTTGGGTTTTCCAAAATGGGAATTACGGCCAGGCTGCCAAACGCCGCGCCGAACTCCCGCAGAATGAATTCGCGCGCCACCTCGTAACCGCCATCCATGAAAATGGCGCCTACAAGCGCTTCGTAGGCGTCCGCCAGCGCGGAAGAGCGGTCGCGCCCACCGTTAATTTCCTCGCCGCGACTTAGGACAAGATGTTCGCCCAAGCCCAGCGCGTGGCCATGCACGGCGAGGGTTCGACGATTGACGAGCTTGGCGCGGGCTTTGGTGAGCGGGCCTTCGTTGAAGTCGGGAAACTTTTCGTAAAGTTCGCGGGTCAGCGCCAGTTGCAACACCGCGTCGCCGAGAAATTCCAGGCGCTGGTTGTGTTGCACGGGCGCACCCTGTTCGTGGGCGATGGATGGATGCGTGAGCGCCAATCGCAGCAAGGCTTCGTCCCGAAAGCGGTAACTCAATCGGGTTTGGAGTGCAGCGAGGTCGGACATGAATTACAGCGGAAACATCGAACCTCGAACCTCGAACGCCGAACATCCAACGCTGGCGTGGTGGCCTGCCCCTTCGATGTTCGATGTTCTCACGTTTGAGCCACGGGTTCACCGCTGATTTCCGTGCCCACCGGAACGGGAGCCGGTTGGTTTTCCGGCACGACCACCGGTGGATTCAACCCATGTTCGAGCAATGCCGCCACGTCGCGCTGGACTTGTTCAAGTTGATCGAGGTGCAGGTCGGGATCAACGATGGTAAAAATATCGCCGGTCTTGGGCTGTTCATAAATGAACGTGCGTTGGCCGTCGCGAAGGATTTGTTCCTTCACCTTCAGCACGCGTTTGCGTTCCAGCATGACGGCCAGAATGTAGCCAGCGGGCGCGTGGTGGGGGTCGTTTTGCTCGATGAGTTTCCGCAGCAGCGTTTCGGCGGTTTCCTTCTGTATGGCATCCACGACGGGCGGCGGCGCTTCGTAAACTCCCTGCCAGTGCGAGATGAAACCGGCGGGCGCCGGGGCATCCGGCGGGGATTGCTTTTGCCAGCATGGTTCACAGATGTCGGTGCGCCGCAAGTCGGGCGGCACGTCCAAGAGCAACGTGTGATACGACTGCCGGTCGGCAAAGGACTGCTGACACGCTTCGCAGGCGTGGGCCCGGGACTGAATGTTCCATTCGTTCATGAAAAACGTAAAATCGCTAGTGGGTGAATTATTCGCGGGGCCGGGGATAAGTTCAATCTCATTTAATGTTGGGCGGTGGACAGAATCAGTGGGTAGCGGCACAGACCGGCCGGCACGGATGCCGGCGCTCCCAGAAGTGCGGCTCCGATTGGTTTTCTGCTCGACGAACCCCGTTGGCAACCACTATTTTTTGTGCGCCTCCCGGAGGCCCTTATGGACGAACTATTAAAACTTTTGCAGACCAACGCGCTCGAATCGCGCGAAAACCTCGGCAAACTGCTCAACCTTCCCGTTGCGGAGGTGAACCAGCGCATTGCTGAATACGAGAAACGTGGCGTGATTCGCGGCTACCAAGCTGTGCTGAACGAAGACCAGTTGAACCTCGACAAAGTCACCGCCGTCATCGAAGTCAAGGTGACGCCGTCGCGCGAAGGCGGGTTTAATAACATCGCCGAACGCATCAGCCGGTTTCCCGAAGTTCGTTCGGCGTACCTCATGAGCGGCACCTACGATTTACTGCTGTTCGTGGAGGGGGACAACCTCCGGCAAGTCGCCACGTTCGTGAGCGAGCGGCTGTCGCCGCTGGACGGCGTACTCTCGACCTCGACACATTTTATGTTAAAAACCTACAAGCGCCTGGGCGTCTTGATGCACCAGGATTCCACCGATGAACGGCTCTCCATCTCTCCGTAATCGCCTCAACACGGTCGTGCGCGACATCCCGCGCTCGGGCATCCGTGACTTTTTCGACATCGTCACAACGATGAAGGACGTGATCAGCCTCGGCATCGGCGAGCCGGACTTCGACACGCCGTGGCATGTGCGCGAAGCCACCGTGTTCGCGTTGGAACGCGGCGCCACGCACTACTCGAGCAACCTCGGTTATCTTGAACTCCGCAAGGCGCTGGCCAAATATGTCAGCAAAAATTTTGGCGCGGAATACAATCCCGAGAGCGAAGTCCTCGTAACTGTGGGCGTAAGTGAGGCGCTGGATCTGGCGTTGCGCGCGTTGATCAATCCCGGCGACGAAGTCCTGTATCACGAACCGTGCTACGTCTCGTATCGCGCCACCATTTTGTTTGCGAACGGCGTCCCGTTGGCCGTGGAAACGAAGGCGGAGAACGGTTTCCGCCTCACCCGCGCCATGCTGGAGGCGAAATGCACTCCGAAGACGAAGGTGCTGATGCTGAACTTTCCGAACAACCCCACCGGCGCGATCATGAGCCGACAGGATTTGGAGGACATCGCCGCATTCGCCCGCGAGCGCGATCTCATCGTCATCACGGACGAAATTTATGCGGAACTGACCTACGACGCGCCGCACACCAGCATTGTGAGTCTGCCCGGCCTGCGCGACCGCACGATTTTTCTGCATGGGTTCTCGAAGGCGTGGGCGATGACCGGTTTCCGGCTCGGTTACGCCTGCGGCCCGGCGGAACTCATCGAGGCGATGATGAAGATTCATCAATACACCATGCTCTGCGCCTCGTCACTCGCGCAGAAGGCCGCCATCGAAGCGCTCACGCGCCCGGACATTGACGTGGGCGAAATGGTGAGCGAATACCGTCGGCGCCGGAATTATATCGCGAGTGCCTTTGCGGAGATGGGCTTGGAATGTCACCGTCCGCTCGGCGCATTCTACGCGTTCCCGAGCGTGGCGAAATTCAAGCTGCCGGCGAAGGAGTTTGCGATGCGGTTCTTGCACGAAGAGCGAGTGGCGGTTGTTCCTGGAACGGCCTTCGGTGATTGTGGCGAAGGGTTCGTCCGCTGCGCCTATGCCACGAGCTTGGACAATATCAAAGAAGCAATGTTACGGTTACGCCGGTTCATCGGGAAGCTGTGATGCAATGGCAGTGGAGCTGGAGTGAAGGGAATCCAAACCACCCTCGGTCCAGTGGCGCGGTCCTTGACCGATGAAGAACAGATCGGCTCGCGCCGGCTGTCACGGTTGACAATTTGATAAATCACGCCGGAGTATTCGAAGTGCAACTCTCAAACCTTAACCCCGAACTCTGAAATAGAAAAAGGGTCGCTTTGCGGAAAGGGTTGTGGGCATAGGGATTGATGCTTAAACAACCCGAGCCGACTCTGCACAAAACGACCCGCACCGAAATTACCTCGCTCTTCGGCGATGCCAAGCTGGTTTTGGACGAAACGCCCAAGGCGATCTCGCCCTTCGGTGGCCTAGCCAGTTTTATCTCCTTCCTGGGCCAGATCGGTTTCGCCCGGGAAGTGCAGCAACACCTGCCCTTTGCCGCACCGACCTCCAACGACGCCATCCCGCTGGCGCACGCGCTCACCGCGTTTTTGATGGCGGTCGTGGTCGGTGCGCAGCGCTTCGCCCACAGCGAGTGGTTGCGGGCTGATCGCGTCTTGCACGCGATGCTGGGGTGGGAACGCTTTCCCAGCGATGACACGATCCGCAACTTTTTCCTGCGCTTCTCCCAGGCGCACATCGAGGCCTTCTGGCGACCACTTTGGCGCTGGCTGCTGCGCCTGGTGAAGTGTCCGCTCGCAGGCTTCGCGCTGGACTTGGATTCGACGGTGTTCTGCCGGGAGGGAAAACAGGAGGGCGCGCGCAAGGGTTTCAATCCCCGGCGCAAGGGCCGCAACAGTCATCATCCGCTCCTGGCGGTGCTGGCCGAGGCGCACTTCATCCTGCACGGTTGGTTGCGCAGCGGGAACACGGGCGCGGCGCGCGGGGTCGTCCCGTTCTTACAGGAAGCACTGACGCTCTTGCCGGCGGGGACGTGGCTGCGCACGGTGCGGGTCGCCAGCGGATTCTTTGCCGGCAGTTTCCTGGATTTCCTGGAGGCCCGCGCCTTGCCCTATGTGGTGGTGGCGCGGCTGACCACGACGCTGAAACGGAAATGCGCCGGGATCAAGGACTGGACCGTCATCGACGAACAGCACGCGGCGGGAGAGTTCCCCGTGAAATTGTTTGGCTGGGCGAAGGCGCGGCGGTTTGTCGTCGTGCGCGAGCGGATTC
>JANYBF010000320.1 GCA_025360895.1 Verrucomicrobiota bacterium | reverse complement strand
GCTGGCTTGAGCCACTTCAAGTATTGTTCGCGAGAAATTTCCACCGCACCGAGTTGCCGTGTGGCAGGCGTGACCATCTGAATGTCGAACAGAGCGAAGCCTCGCATCCGCAGATGTTCGACCAAATGACAGAGCGCGACTTTCGAGGCATTCGTGGCGTGGTGGAACATGGATTCACCGGCGAAGAGCCCGCCGACGCTGACGCCATAAATACCGCCGACGAGTTCGCCCCCGCGCCAACATTCGACGCTGTGGGCATCACCTTGCTCGCGCAGGCGCGTGTAAGCTTCGATAAACTCCGGCGTAATCCAGGTTTGCCTGCGTCCTGGCGCCGATTCGGCGCAAGCCTCCATGACTTGACGGAATGCCCGGTCACAGGTGATTTCAAACGGCTGCTTGCGAAGGAACTTCGCCAGACTGCGGGGGACGTGGAATTGCTCGAGTTCAATAATCCCGCGCGGATCGGGCGACCACCAGGTGATGGGATTCACCGTCCACGGAAAAATCCCGCTGCGATATGCCAGCTGCAATCGCTCAACGGACAAGTCCCCGCCGACGGCCACCAATCCACGGTCATCTGCGGAGCGCGGATCGGGAAAGCGCAGTTGCTGGTCGAGAGTCGCAGGCATGGCAGCGAGTGCTCAATCACCGGCCCACTCCGGCGACTCTTTGACGCCCAACGCCGCCAGCAACGCGGATTGGAACATTCCGCAGACCTGCAGAGCGATGTGATATTTTACATCCGGCTCCGTTACCTCGGGTTCTTCATCGGGCTCCGGCTCGCCGAGCGCCAGCCAACTACCCACGCGTACATCGTTGAGCACTTGCAACAACCATTCGATCTGCGCCGGTGTAAGGGTGAGTTCAAAGCCGCTGTTCGTTTCGCGAAACCGTTGGGCATCGTTCAACATCGCCAGAACCTGTTTATGATTTTCTTCTCGTTGTTCCGCAAGGGCGGCTTCGAGCAGCCGTTGGTTGTCTTCGGCATTGGGTCCGTGGCCCGCTTTGCTCAACCGATGGTGTGCCGCAGGAACGAGCGGATAGAGTTTGATGGTTTCCAGCAGCAGTGGCTTCTCGCGTTGACCGAGCTGAAAGATGCAGTGATCCTTGTTGGCGCGGAGCAGTTTCACGACTCGCGCTCCATGGTCGCGTGCAAGGTGTATTTCTGAAGTTCGTGGACGAAGTGCTCGGCTTTTTCCATCGTCGTGCGCGCCAGCACGCTCTTGCCCTGCCGATGCACCTCCAGCATATGAACCTCCGCCCTCTGCCGGTTCCAGCCGAACACGGTCTGGAACACATGCGTGACGTAGGTCATCAAGTTGATTGGATCATTCCAACAAATCACGAGCCAGCCCGGCTCCAATTCGAATTTCGAACCGGTCTTCTCCTTGCGCTCAATGTCGGGTAGCACTTCGGTATCGGCCATGGCAGGAATTTAACGAAGGGTGGCGGAATGTCGAGATAGGTGCGAAAGCGACACCAGCGACGCTTCCTCCACGTTGTGGATGCAGCAGATTTTGACGCGGGGTTTCAAGGTGGACCGAAACAGAAGGCTACTGCGGCACCGCTCGATAAAACCGGGCGGGCTGGTTTGAACTGGCAGTGTCCGCGTAATAAAACCGTGTGCCCGGCAAAGTAATCGGGGCGAGTAATGACCAATTCGAAAGCGACATGTTGGGCGAAGATTCCAGCCAGTACTGCGTGCCAATTGCACCGTCGAAGATGAGCAAAGGGAGTGGGCTTTCCCCGCTGGGGATCAGTTGCATTCCAAACAACGCCACCGACGCAGGCGCGCTCTTCGCTGACCCGCTCGCACCCGACACCACCACGTCGTATCGGCCCGCCTGCGCCGGCGTGACGCCGCTCAACGCCAGCGACGGATTTGTTGCGCCGGAGACGGGCGCGTTGTTCAACCGCCACTGATACGCGAATGGGCCGTCGCCCGTCAGCCCGAACGACAGCAACGTGCTCGCGCCCGCACCCAGCGTCCGGCTCAAGGGCGGCTGCGTGATCACCGGCGGATTCGTCGCCGCGCCGGGCGCGAAGTTGACCGTGATGACCGTGCTGGCCGTGAGCGTGAGGCCGAGCGGATTCAAGTTCCCGGTCGCCCCGCCGCTCCAGCTCGTGAACACGCGATTCGCGCCGGGCAACGCCGTCAATCGCACCGGCGAACCAAACGCGTAAGGCCCGGTGGCCGGATTCAACAACACCTGCCCGTGCCGTTGGTGAACAGGTTCAACGAAGTGCCGAACACCGCCTGCACCGCGCGCGGGCGCGGATGGTTGGAACGCTCGCCCTCACCCTGGCCCTCTCCGCGACTTGGCGTCAAAATTGGGCGCGGCTTGGACGCGGTTCAAGGCTGTTCATGCCCGATGACGAACTGGCCACGCAGTTCGTGATTAGGAGAGTTCGGGTGAGCAAACTCGCGCTGTATTTTGGCTCGGTCATCTCTACCGATCCGCGCCCACGTAGTCTTTTCATTCGGATCTTTGGAAACATCAAATCCGTTTCCCATCAGGATCCCAATGATGTCCGAAACCAGAAATCGGTCGTGGAAGTCATCCCAGATGAAAACCTCGCCGTTCAGACCTGCGCTCGACAAAACTGAGTCTAAACTCTCAAATCTTTTCCGCCATTCCTCCGTCCTCAACGGTTTTGTTTCTCCTTCATGCCATTCCTGACAAGCTCGGTGAATCTCAATTTTGCAATCGTGGTATTCTTTGGCGGATTCTAAAGCATCTTCGGTAATGATTAGGCGTGGGAAAAATCGGCTCGCTGCTTCGGCAACTTGCAACAGATTGCTTGGCAGCTTCGGAAGAAGTTTGGAAACGTCCACAGCGCTCGCCCCTTGTCCGGCAGCATTCATTCGGTTTTCATAGTCTTTACACTGCCATTCCAGTTTTCTGGTTTCTGATTCCAGCCGGTCAACTTCGGAAGCATAAACTCCCGATTCCTGCTTCCATTGGTCGCGCTCGGCAGCCACTCGTGAATGCTCCTGCAAAAACTCGTCCAGTTGCTTTTGCTGTTCGGGACTAGCCGAATACCAAAAACGCTTACGCCCGCACTCCTTGTCAATTTCTGTGTAATGGACAGCCCAAGCTTCGTCACCTTCTGAAAAAAATGCGGCGGTGCAGATGGATGAATGGGTCTCAAACATATTTCGCCAGTCGCAACGAGAGAAAAAACCAGATTTGTCATTCTTAACAACACGATCTTTTTCCTTCGTTACAATCCATCCGTAGACTGAAGCTTTCAGACGCCTGAACGTATCATCGTCTGGATTATCAACTCGAAACCTGTCTGATAATGCGTGATTGAGTTCATGTTATCATTTCAATACAACCACTTCCCAATCTTCCCGTCGGCACCCAACGTTACACCCTGACGGCGGAAGGCCCAGCACATGTAGCTCACGCTCACGAAATACGACGCGGGCACGCGGTTGGCCGTGCAGATTTTCACGCCGAGCAACGTGGTCTTGCCGCCGAATCCCATCGGGCCGATGCCAAGTTCGTTTGCCGTCTTCAGGATGTCCTGCTCCAACTCATCGAGTTCGGGAATCGGATTGCGGTCG
>JANYBF010000282.1 GCA_025360895.1 Verrucomicrobiota bacterium | reverse complement strand
GCCCATCTGCGTGGCCACCTTGGCCTCCCGAGCCGCCAGCGTCACCAAGCGCGCCTCTTTCACGGTGCGGGTGAGCGGCTTTTCGCAATAGACATTCCGGCCCAGCTTGAGGGCCATCATCGTCACCGGGGCGTGGTTGTGATCCGGCGTGGCCACCACCACCGCATCCAGGGTTTTCTCGATCTCAAACATTTTGCGATAATCCCGGTAATGCTTCGCAGCAGGGAATCTCGTGGCCAGCCGCTTGGTCCGATTTTCGTCCACGTCGCAAAGCGCGAACACGTTCACATCTTCGGCCGCCACGATTTGATCGAGGTCGGAGTTGCCCTGCCCGCCCAGGCCGACAAAGGCAATGTTCAATTTTTCATTCGGCGAGAGCCGGCGCGTCGCCCCGGACGCACGCCGGGTCTGGAGCAAAAGATTTCCGGCGGCGATGGCGGAGGCAGCTTTGGTTGAATCAGCGAGAAAACGGCGACGCGTGATGGGAACGGGCGTGGTTGACATACGGCAAGAGTTCCAAAGAAACCGGGAGGTGGCAAGACCGGGAATTTCAGCCAACGCACGACCCAGTCCCAATGCTTGAACCGCGCCACCTCGTGAAACTGATCTTTGAGTCGTCCCTTGGGATTGGGCAGCAAAGCTTCGGGTACCGGGTTTGCAGCCTTTGTTGCTGCCTTTCTTGGCAAGAACTCATCGGCCATAACCCGGGGAAAAATAGGCTCGACAACAATTTACGTCCAGCGCAGTCTCAAAACCCTGAACCAAGATAGGCTACAAATTCTAATCACTAGTTAATGTTAGGCAAAATCTTTCGCACCGATGAAGATTCAAAACACCAAAGAAGCCCTGCAAGCCACGCACGCCAATCTTTCGCGGTTTGAGTTCAATGACGTGAACCTCCAGGAAGCGACTTTCACGAACGTGAATTTGTCGAAGGCTACGTTCACCGACATCAATTTCAGCGGCGCCAAGTTCAGCAATTTGAACCTAACGAATGTTGAAATCGAAGCCTGCGATACAACTGGAATGAAGCTTCGCGGCGTGCTGGTCTTAGACCTCTTCGATGCCTACAAACGGAAAGCCTAACCAGCCATGGCATCTAACCGCCGTCAGTTCCGCTGTCGCGGTTCACGTCGCGAGTCGGCGGTGGCTCTGCTACGTTAGACTCTCAACTCGACCATAAACCATCCACATGCTCTCGAACGCCTTTCGGAAAACGCTCTGCATCGCGACAGTGCTGCTCACCTGTCTTTGGCCAGCGGCCCAAGGGCAGGATATACGCGTGACTTTATTGGGCACTGGCACTCCGGCGCCGGTAATGAACCGATTCGGTCCGAGCATCTTGGTGGAGGCCGGTGGGCAGAAACTCCTCTTCGATGTTGGTCGCGGTGCCCTGCAACGTCTCACGCAAGCAAATGTGAAGTGGCGAGACGTGCAGGGCGTATTCCTGACGCATCTGCACTCAGACCACGTGGTCGGTTTTCCGGATTTGTGGCTTACAGGGTGGATTACCACCGGGCGCGACGCTCCTCTCCGCGTATGGGGTCCGAGCGGTACAAAGAAAATGATGTCGCACCTTGAGCAGGCCTACGAATTCGACATCGGAATTCGCGTCTCTGACGATCGCGCGTCGGCCGACGGCGTCGGCCTCCTGGCCGAAGATATCGCCGCGGGTTTCGTGTACGAGAAGGACGGAGTGAAGGTCACCGCATTCGATGTGGATCACGCCCCGGTCAAGCCGGCGTTCGGTTACCGCATTGACCATGCAGGACGCTCGGTGGTGCTGTCAGGAGACACCCGTTTCTCCGAGAACTTGATCCGACACGCCGAAGGGGTTGATCTATTGGTTCACGAGGTCGTGGCGCCAGAGACATATCGACGTGACGGTATTGCTCCCGAACGGGCCAAGAGCATCATCGCTCATCACACCACGCCGGAGCAGGCCGGAGAAGTTTTCGCACGGACGAAGCCGAGGCTGGCGGTGTACTCGCACATCGCCAGGCCAACGGCGACCGAGCAAGATCTCATTGTGCCGACACGAAAAAATTACGCAGGCCCGCTTGAGATAGGGGAGGATTTGATGGTCATTGAAGTCAGCGACAAGATCACGGTTCGGCGGCCAGGTGGTTTATGAGTCACAAGCAAGACGAAAAGCCATCTGTAGAAACTGTTTCCGCTTCGCTTTAAGAATTATCCACCTCGGCCGGCTACTGTTTATCTTCGGAGTTCGAGTTTAATTCGTCGTCCATGAGATGGAAGAGAAATTCACGGCCGAAGCGAGAGTACAGGGAGTGGGACTGAGCGCCACCGGTATCCGGCCAGACCTGGCTCAATAATAATACCGGGTGTCAGCGCTGGGCCCGCCGATGGCGCGCACCCGGATCTGCGCCTTCGGGCGGACGATGACGCTGCCATCGGCCTGGCCGACGAGTTGATCGGCCGTGACCGCCCAACTCCACAATGGTTTGGTTTGCGAGCCGCCGTCGAATTTGCCGAGATGCCCGAGGTCCCACAGCTTGGTACCCGGAGTGTCGCTGACGCGATGCGTGATGAACGCCCGCTGGCTGTCCAGCTCGGAACTGTTCTTGGGCCAGGCGGGTTCATTCTCGGCGGCGTTGGGACTGACCACCCCCTGGACATTGACAAATTTCATGGCCGGCGCGGCGGTGAAATTGGCCAGCCACATGTACGGCGTGAACACATTGGCAGCCGTGGTATCCCAGCCACCGTAATCCGCGTGGTGCTATCGGCGAAGTTGGCTTGATCGGCATAGTTCAACCACGTCTTCCCGACGCCATTCGCGGTGATGGGGCAGATGAGGATTTTGGTGTTCTTGACGTAACTACCCCGCAGCGCGTTCACGATGCTTTGTGCACCGGTGGTGCTGGTGCGGTGATAGTCCGGACTGACATCGTCGTGCTTGGGAAACTTCCCGCCAAAATCATCGGCATACATGATTTGACTCAGGTATTGCTGCTTGAGATTGCTGAGGCAGACGGCGCGCTGGCCGCTGTATTTGGCCTTGCCCAGCGCCGGCAGCAGAAGCGCAGCCAGAATGGCAATGATGGCGATCACCACCAATAATTCGATCAGGGTGAAACCGGCGACGGGCCGGAGGCGCACCCCACGCAAACGGCCGGCTAATTTTTGGTTTGGCTTCATAAAATTTGCGACGCGCTCAAGCCGTCTCACGTTTAGTTTTCTGCCACCCCCAGTTGAACACCGCTCGGGTTGGCCCTAAAGCCGGGCGAATGAGATTTTGGTTTCAAGAAGACAACCAACAAATTCATACCCGGCTCCGGTGACGGAGTCCAACAGGATTTCCGTTCCGTGAATACGGACTGTCATTCACGCACTGCCCCAACCCCGCCAGCATTGCGGAGCGTTGATCTCCGATCCGGCGCACTTTTTGGGTAACATGCCAAGCCTGCCGGGTCGGAGACCGGCGCTCCGGGGCAGGCGCAAGCTGCGACCCGCCACGAGGCCAAAGCGCACGTTCACGCTTGTCGAATTGTTCGGGGGCGGTTCTCAAGTCGAGCTCTAAGATAAGTTGGCACTTTTCTGCTTGGGCGGACATTTATAGGTAGATGCAAGAAGTGGCGGACATGGAATTGTTGAAGCAATACGTCGATCGGAACTCCGATGAAGCGTTTGCAGCCTTGGTGACGCGGCACGTGAACATGATCTATTCCGTGGCTTTGCGAAAAACCG
>JANYBF010000266.1 GCA_025360895.1 Verrucomicrobiota bacterium | reverse complement strand
CGCACGTCCTTGAAACCCTCGCGCGGGTGGACGCCGTGGTGTTCGACAAAACCGGCACGCTCACGGCGGCGGGCGCGGGGAGCGTGATGTGGTGTGGAGTGTCGTCCGCCCTCACCCCGGCCCTCTCCCCCAAGGAGAGGGAGAATTATCCGCCGGCTCACGGCAAACGGTGGACTGACGATATTTCGGAGATTACGAGCAAGGAGCGGAGCGGACGAATGCTGTCCCCTCTCCCCGGGGGAGAGGGTCAGGGTGAGGGGCAGGCGTTGAGCGAAACGGAAACCATCTGGCTTTATTCGATGACGCGACACTCGACGCATCCCCTAGCGGTGCGCGTCGGCGAATCCCTGGCCGACGGCCATTTCCCGGAATTGGTGAGGTCGTTTCTTGAAACGCCCGGCTGCGGCATGGAAGGCAGCGTGGCGGGGCATGAGATTTGGATGGGGTCGGCGGCGTGGCTGGCGTCGCGCGGAGTTTGTAGTCACCGACGTGAGGAGGCGGATGGCGAGCGCGCGGAGAATCCGCCGCCTCACGCCGGCGGGTACGGCGGCAGCATGGTCCATGTGGCCATTGACGGGAAGTATCGTGGGGCGTTTGCGCTCACGAGTGCGTTGCGGACGGAGACCGACAAGTTGATTGCGGGGTTGGCCGGCAATTGCGAGGTCGCCTTGCTGAGCGGGGACAACGAGAAGGAGCGGGGACGATTCGGGGCCTTGTTCGGCCCTAGGGCGCATTTGCGGTTCAACCAAAGCCCGCTGGACAAGTTGAATTTCATCAAGCGGCAGCAAGTGTCCGGCAAGACGGTCATGATGGTGGGTGACGGGTTGAACGATGCGGGCGCGCTGAAGCAAAGCGACGTGGGCGTGGCGGTGGTGGAGAAGGTGAGCGCGTTTTCTCCGGCGAGCGATGTGATCCTGACGGCGGGAATGGTGGTGCGGGTCGCGGCGGTGCTGCGCTATGCGCGACAGTCGGTGCGGGTGGTGCGCTTGAGCTTTTTGATCTCGGCGCTTTACAACGCCGTGGGGGTGGCGATCGCGGCGAGCGGGCAGTTGTCGCCGGTAGTGTGTGCGATTTTGATGCCGTTAAGTTCGGTGACGGTGGTGGCGTTTGCGTGCGGGGCCGCGACCTGGTTCGGGCGCGGAATTGGCGGAGCACCAAGCCCGGCCCGGCAAGACGGAACGGAGACTTTATCGAGCCAGGCGCTGTTCGGCGCTGCAAGCAGAGCGGAGGCGCAACCATGATCGTCATCTTCCTCCTGATTCCGTTGAGCATCGTGATCGCCGCGGGCTTTTTGGCGGCGTTTATCTGGGCGGTACGCACGGGACAATTTGAAGACACTTGTACGCCCGCGATGCGGGTGTTGCTGGAGGAGCCGAAACTCAAAAAACCAGATACCGAACACGAGAATTTAGAAAAACCAAACCTGAAATTGAAATGAATGTCGAAACGTTCAAATACGACAACCGCATCGTCCGCGCGTTTGCGATCGCCACCATCGTCTGGGGCCTCGTGGGCTTCAGCGCCGGGCTGCTGATTGCCTGTCAGCTTTTCTGGCCGGACTTGAACCTTAACCTCCAGTTCACTTCGTTTGGGCGATTACGCCCGCTGCACACGAATGCGGTCATCTTTGCGTTCGTCGGCAACGCGATGTTCATGGGCATTTACTACTCGCTGCAAAGGTTGTGCAAGGCGCGCATGTTCAGCGATGCGTTGAGCTGGATCAATTTCTGGGGCTGGCAGGCCATCATCGTCGGCGCCGCCATCACGCTGCCGCTCGGGCTGACGACGAGCAAGGAATACGCGGAACTCGAATGGCCGATTGACATCGCCATCGCGCTGGTCTGGGTGGTGTTCACCGTGAATCTACTGGGCACCGTCGTTAAACGCCGCGAGAAACACATCTACGTCGCCATCTGGTTTTACATCGCCACCGCCATCACCGTGGCCATGCTCCACATCGTCAACTCGTTGGAAGTGCCGGCGAGCGCGTTCAAAAGCTACTCAATTTATGCCGGGGTCCAGGATGCGCTGGTGCAATGGTGGTATGGCCACAATGCCGTGGCGTTCTTCCTCACCACGCCGTTCCTCGGACTGATGTATTACTTCCTGCCAAAAGCGGCGGATCGTCCGGTGTTCAGCTACCGGCTTTCGATCATCCATTTCTGGGCGCTCATCTTCATCTACATCTGGGCCGGGCCGCATCACCTTCTTTTCACGGCGCTGCCGGATTGGGCGCAATCGCTCGGCATGGTGTTCTCGATCATGCTCATCGCCCCAAGCTGGGGCGGCATGTTGAACGGCTTGCTCACGTTGCGCGGGGCGTGGGACAAAGTGCGCACCGACCCCATGCTGAAATTCATGGTCGTGGCCCTGACGGCTTACGGCATGGCCACGCTGGAAGGCCCGATGCTCGCGATCAAATCGGTGAACTCCCTGTCGCATTATACGGACTGGACCATCGCCCACGTTCACACCGGTGCGCTGGGCTGGAACGGTTTCATTGCGTTCTCGATGCTTTACTGGCTGTTCCCGCGGCTATGGAACACCCGGCTGTATTCCATGAAGCTCGCCAACTGGCATTTCTGGATCGCGCTGCTCGGCATGATGTTTTACGTCGTGCCGATGTATGCCAGCGGCATCACCCAGGGTCTGATGTGGAAACAATTCACCCCGGAAGGCTTCCTGCAATATCCCAACTTCCTCGAAACCGTTTTGCAAATCGTGCCGATGTATCGGCTGCGCGCCCTCGGTGGTTCGCTCTACATCATTGGCGCATTCCTGATGGCGTACAATCTTTGGCGCACGGCCAAGGCCGGCCAGTTCGAGCCAGACACCGAGGCACAGGCCGCGCCGTTGTCGAAAGAAAATCACGCCGAAGAACCGCATCCCTACAAGCATCGCTGGCTGGAGGCGAAACCCATCACGCTCACCGTGCTCGCCTTCGTGGCGGTGCTCATCGGCGGGTTGGTGGAGATTATTCCGATGTTCCTCGTCAAAGAAAACGTGCCGACCATCACCAGCGTCAAACCGTACACGCCGCTGGAAATGATGGGCCGCGACATCTACATCCGCGAAGGCTGCGTGG
>JANYBF010000246.1 GCA_025360895.1 Verrucomicrobiota bacterium | reverse complement strand
GATATCCAAGGCATTTTGCCGGGACTCAGGTTAACGATGACACCACGACTCTCCACCAATAAGTTGGCAAAAGTTTACTTGTTAATGATGGAACTTGTATTCATTTGTAGTTCCGTTCCTGTGCTCATTTGCGATTTTTCTGGTGGCGCAATTTCTTTTCTGTAAAATTGTTGAGCATCAAACTGAGGGTGGGTTTTGGTTTTCCATGTTGAGGTAGATTTTTCCGGTTTCCCATTCGTCGCTGGTTTCGCTCAAGAGCGCGGTGATCAGGCGCAGGAGGGACGTTTCATTGGGAAAGACACGGGCGACGCGGGTGCGGCGTTTGAGTTCCATGTTGACGCGTTCCAGGGCGTTGGAGGTGCGCAGGCGTTTCTGATGAGCCGCGGGCAGCGCGAACACGGTGAAGCCTTGCGGGAGATTGTCTTCCATCCAGGTCGCGAGTTTGGGCGCGCTTTTGGCGTAGTGGGTGACGATTTCCTTGAGGCGTTGCTCGGCCGCGTGGCGGCTGGAACATTCAAAGACACTGCGAATGGCGCGGCCAACTTCGGCGCGCTGATCCAGACGCGGGACGTACGCCTGGGCGTTTTGCTGGAGATGGAACTGGCAGCGTTGCCAGGGGACGGCCCCAAAGACGGCCTGGCGCGCGGCGGCCATGCCGGGATGATCGTCGCTGACGATGTAGGTGACGCCGCACAGGCCGCGCTGGACGAGGCTTTGGAAGAAGGCGCGCCAATGCACTTCGGCTTCACTGAGGGCAACGCTTACGCCGAGGATGGCGCGTTGACCTTCGGGCGTTATGCCCAGGGCGATGAGGACGGCACAGTCACGAAGCTGGCCGTCATGACGGACTTTTTCGTAACGGGCATCGAACACCAGATAGGGGCAGGAACTCAGCGACCGGTCCCGCCACTTTTGGAGTTCAGCATCAAGAAGTTTGGCACAGTCACTGACCTGGGTGGAACTGACGGAACTACCGCAGAGTTCCTCGACGATGGCGGAGACTTTGCGGGTGGAGACGCCTTGGACGTACATTTCGGCCATGGCGAGTTTGAGCGCCTGCTCGGAGCGGATGCCTTTTTCCAAGGCGCTGGGATAGAATTCCGTTTCGCCCCGGACCTGCGGGACGCTGAAAGTGATGGGGCCGACGCGGCTGGCGAGGGTTTTGGGTTTGTAGCCATTGGCGTAGCCTTGGCGGGTGTCGGTGCGTTCGTAGGGTTGGGCTTGGAGGACTTGATGGCGTTCGACGCGCATCGCTTCGTTGACGAGAATGCGCAGGCCTTCGGCGAAGCCGTCGTGGCCTTGCTCAGTCAGGAGTTGCAGGACGTTGTTCAAGAGTTCAGGATCGGTGTGGTGGGCCATGTGGTTTGGTTGTTGGATGTGTTTGCTGACACCCCAACAGGGAACCAGTGTGGCCCGCCCTCGACCAGTTTTTTGCGCACGCCGCTCCACCCCTTTGGGGATCGGCTGCGCTGCGGCTCGCTACGCTCGCCTCCGCTCCGCCTCACCCCAAAGGGGTGGAGGCAGATGGAAGAAAGACAATTTACAGAAAGACTTTTACACCCCCTCGTGCAGGGCGCAAAGGCCGTCTGCACCTATACCGCCGACGAAATACGACACAATGAATGGTGTCTGCGCCGCTACCGCGAAGAAGATACCGACCTGCACCGGCAAATCGCCCAGATGCAAGGTGAACATACGCAAGCCTTGATGCGTGAGGAAGAATCAGGCTACGCCAAAGGACTGCGAGACGGTCGCGCATTGGCGGCTAACAGAGTGTAGGCAGTGAAAACGCCGTATATGCCCGTCCGGCCACGGACAGGTTGTTCTTGCGTATCCTTCTGCCCTGGTTGCATTTTAGTGAATCATGAATCCCCAACCGCGCCCGGCAAAGGCTGCGTTCGTCCTGGCCAACCCCAAAGCCAAGTTGCTCGACCAGGTGCGCGAGGTTTTGCGCGTCAAACATTACGCGCTGCGCACGGAGGAAGCTTATGTGATGTGGGTGCGGCAGTTCTTGAAATTTCACCGCGACCGCACCGGCGGCTGGCAGCATCCCCGCGCCTTGGGGGCGACGGAAGTTGGCGCGTTCCTGAATCATCTGGCTAACGCGAAACATGTCGCAGCTTCCACCCAGAATCAAGCGCTGAACGCCATTGTTTTCCTGTACGGGTCCGTGCTGCAAATCGACTTGGGGGAGTTGGGGGAGTTCGTGCGGGCGAGCAAACCCCGCCGAGTGCCGGTGGTGTTGAGTCGGGAAGAAGTGAGCCGCTTGCTGGGCGCGCTGGAGGGAACGTGGCGGCTGCTGGCGCAGACGCTTTATGGCACAGGGATGCGTTTGATGGAGTTGCTGCGACTGCGGGTCAAGGATGTGGATTTTGAGCGAAACCAAATCACGGTGCGGGCCGGCAAGGGGGATAAAGACCGGGTGACGATGTTGCCGGAGAAACTCAAGTCGGAGCTCCAGCGCCATCTGACGCGGGTGAAGCTGTTACATGAGCAGGATGTCCGGGCGGGTTATGGCGAGGTGTATCTGCCGGAGGGCTTGGCACGGAAGTATCCGAACGCCGCCAAGGAGTGGGGCTGGCAGTGGGTGTTTCCCTCGCGGTCGCGGTCACGCGATCCGCGCACCGGCAAGGTGCGCCGGCATCATGTGCAGGAGACGGGATTGCAACGGGCATTCAAGGCTGGGTTGCAGTTGAGCGGCATTACCAAACCGGCCTCGTGTCACACGTTGCGGCATTCGTTTGCCACGCACTTGCTCGAAGGCGGCACGGACATCCGTACGGTGCAGGATTTATTGGGGCACAAGGATGTGGCCACCACCCAGATTTATACGCACGTCATGCAAAAGCCCGGCTTGGGCGTCAAGAGTCCGCTTGATACATTTTGATGCGTTGCATTGTTCCCACACGCGCTTTAACTAACTGCGGTGGGTAAGCGGCTGGCCCGGCGCGCGTTTGCGCCGCCAGTATTTGGCCAGTTCCTTGGTGGCCAGGTTCAACCAGGCTTGGTCTCCCGCCAGCCGGATCATCTCCACGGCCGCAAACCATTTCGGCGCATTGGGGGCCGGACTGCCCAAGGGCGTTAGCCGGCCCGCGCTCATTAAAATCTGAATGTCATGCTCCGCGAAGCCCAGCAGCTTTGCGGTCGCCGGAACATCGAGGCGGGCCGGGAGATTCTTGGTCGCCCAAGTCGCCAACACCGTTCGCATCGCTTCGTCAGTCATAAGGTCGTTCAGTCAATTACATCCGGACAGAGTTCATCTTCAAGCAATCCCGCCCGCCCCGCCGCTACGCGGCGGGGCAGGCAGGGAACTGCCTCTCTCAGTGACAACTGGCAGCATTGCCGCAGCCTGGACGATGCTATATCCCCGGTTCGCAGCGTTTACGGCCCGGATGGGCTGGTCTTAGC
>JANYBF010000239.1 GCA_025360895.1 Verrucomicrobiota bacterium | reverse complement strand
GCCAGGGCTTCTTCCTTGGTTCGCCAGCCTTCGTTGGCATCCACGCGGATGGGTGTGGTGGGGGCGACTTCACGGAGCGCGGCAAGGATTGCCTTCTCGTCCGGCACCCCGACTTTGAGTTTCAACACCGGGTACGCTCCGGCGGCGAGAACTTTCTTTCGGATAACTTCCGGCCGGTCAATGCCGATGCTGAACGATGTAACATGATGTTGCTCACGAAAACCGAGGCCAAAAAAATCATGTACCGGTTGGCGGGCTCGCTTGGCCGCGCCGTCCACCAGTGCGAGGTTAACGGCGCACTTGGCTGATTGGTTGCCAGGCGAAAGCGTGTTCAGATAATTCATGCTGCCGGGCACGTCGGTGAAGGAAAGCTGTTGGACATCCACGCGGCGGCAGAATGCCTCCACCGAAGCCGCTGACTCCTGATAGCGCGTGATCGGCGATGCCTCGCCCACGCCAATGATGACATCCTGTTCCAATTGGACCATCACCACGTCCACGACGTCGCTGCTGCCCCGGGCAATGGTCCAGGTATTGGCCAGCCGCAAATGTTCCCGCCAGAATTTAAGTCGCACGGCCAAGACAAAAGCGAATACCGCCGGCGAAAGCAATACGGATGTGGGGGCTGGCTCAGCCCGCCATCTGTCCGCGGGTTACTCCAAGCTGGTTGGAAAGCTTTAACGCGCGCCACAATTGCGTGCCGCTGATTTCGCCGCGTAGCAATTGCCGATACTTCGCAATGGTCTGGGTCACTTGCTCCGGGGTTTCGTTGAGGAACTCGATCCGGAAATGCCGGACGCCCAGGGCGAGCATCTGTCCGACATATTCCGCGCCGGTTTGGGCGAGTGAATTGAAAACTGTGTTGCGGCAACCCACGTCCGCTTTAAGCGGATGCTCGGCGCCGACTCGGTCGCGCAGCTTTACGTCATGCACATCACACGGTCGCCCGCAATTTGTATAGTCCGTGCCGCTGGAAAGAAACGCGCAGAACACACAGTGCTCCATGTGAAACATCGGCATGTGCTGGTGGATGGTAATCTCGAACCACTCCGGAGGGGCGCTGGTCAACAACGCTTCGAGTTGCTGAAAATTCAGATCGTAGCTCGCGGTCAAGCGTTCCAACGCAAACTGGTTCTTAAAATAATCCGCCGCGAGCCGGTTCGCGATGTTCAGTGAGAAATCACCGACCCGCCGATCGTTCGTGAAGAACTTCAAGTGATCGTAGTTGCGGATGAGGTAGCCATCGGCGTTGCAGGCGCGCACCTGGTTGAGCGTCCATTCCTCGCCCATCTTGAAAATGCGCGGTGGGGCGACGAAAATTGCGGAGTGCGGAGTGCGGAATGTAGAATCGCAGCCGCGCGCAGTGTGGAACATCGTGACGGCCTCGCGATACTTCTTCGGATTTTCGAACTCGCAATACACCGTCTGCGTACCGCATTGCAACGCGGCCTCGAGCTGCGCGAGGTTGCGGACGAGGACGATCAATTCAGCTCTGGTAGCAGCCGACGTGAGGAGGCTCTGACTATAGCGGAGGGGTTTGGTTGGAGCCTCGTTACTCCGGTTACTATGCGGATTCAGTTGCCACTGCTTCGGTTTCGCCCGTTGCCGTTCCAACTCCGCCACAGCCTCGCGCCGCAAGCGATTCAGCTCACTTATGGGCAGCATGGCGTCGACGGCCACATGGTTGGTCAGCTCACCGAGGATGAACGGCGTGCCGCCAAGCCGGCCCAATTGGTCGCGCAATTTCTCGATGGTGAGCGGCTGCTTCTCCGCCAGCGTCAGTGGCATGGTGGATTCTAGCTTCGCGGTATGACCGATTTCGTCCCGCCCCAACAGGGTGAGTGGCTTACCGATGCCGCCGTGAACTTCAAAATGGATTGGCCGAAGAAACCTCGGGATCTCGCCTGCGAAACTCTGGCGCACCCGTCGGTCCAGTTCCGGGTCACTGGTTTTCCAGAGTTTGTCGCCGACGTGAATGCGATTGAAATTAATGTCCCCATCACCGAAGCGAAGTTCCACTCCGGCATTTTGCATTTTTAATTTTGTATTTTTAATTTCATAGACCCGCCCGCCTTCCTCCTGCGCCTCCGGCTTGCCCGCATCAAAGACCACGCCATCGCCGGGTTTGAGCGGGGCTTTTAGTTCCAGGACGACACCGTCCCGCAGCACGCGGCTGACTTCGCCAAGATAGACGCCTCGCTTCTTGCCGAAGCGGGCATGGACGAGTTGCTGGTTATTGATCCCGCCAAACCAGCCGGTGGAAAGGCCGCGCGAAAAGGCCATCTCCATGTCGTAGCGATCTTGTTCTGCGGGGCCGCCGACGTTCGGCGGCTCATTCTTTTTCTCAGGGAACGAGGTTTGAGCCTCCTCACGTCGGCGGCTATCGAGTTTGTCGAGTGCGTTGCGATAAACGCGTGTGATGTTGGCGACGTATTCGGGCGACTTGAGCCGGCCTTCGATTTTCAACGACGATACGCCGGCGCGAACCAGGTCCGGCAATACTTCCAAGCCGGCGAGGTCTTGCGGACTCAGGAGATATTTTTTGTCACCGAGCGAGACGGATTTGCCATCGGAGATCAATTCATAGGGCATCCGGCAGGCTTGGGCACATTCGCCCCGATTGGCGGAGCGGCCGCCGAGCGCTTCGCTGGTGAGACATTGGCCGGAGTAGGCGACGCAGAGCGCGCCGTG
>JANYBF010000192.1 GCA_025360895.1 Verrucomicrobiota bacterium | reverse complement strand
GGTGTCCTTCATGGGGAACTGGCCTTCGTAAATGTTCGCCATCCATTTGTCCTTTGGTTTCAACTCATCGCCCCACGCGTAAAGTTTGCCGCTCAAACCGCCGCGCGCCGCGAATTCCCATTCGGCCTCGGTCGGCAGGCGCTTGCCCGCCCACTTCGCGTACGCTTCAGCGTCCGGGTAACCAACTTGGACGACCGGATATTTCTCCCGGCCTTTGAGGTCACTATCCGGCCCGGTGGGATGCCGCCAGTTGGCGCCGTGTTGGTAGCGCCACCATTGGAACATGTCGTTCAACTTCACTGGCCCGGCCGTCGGCGTGAATACCGTCGAGCCGGCGACGAGATTCTCCGGCGGTGCGGTCGGAAATTCTTCCTTGGTCGGGGCGATTTCGGCGATGGTGCGGTAGCCGGTGGCGTTCACAAATTTCTCGAACTGCTCGTTGGTCACCTCGGTCGCGTCCATCCAGAAGCCGTCCACATAGACGCGATGAACCGGTTGCGCATCGCGGGTGACGCCCGGCAGGCTGCACAGTGATTCGCCGGACTCGTCGCTGCCCATCGAGAATTCGCCGCCGGGCACCCACACCATGCCTTCGGGTGCGGGGACCGGTGGCGGGGTTTTGTTTTCGACGGTCGGCTGAAACGGCGAGGCCGAGGTGTTGGTGGGCGCGACCGGTTGCGCCTGCACCGTGAGGCTACCGATCGCGAGGGCGGTGAAAAACCATTGCCCCGGGTGCTGAAAGCCGCGCACCGGTGGAGTGATAAATTTTCGTGAATTGGAGCGTAACATGGTTTGCAAGACGTAGCAGAAGTTGCCGCTGGCCGAAAGTATATTCAGTGAGCGACACCGGCCGCGAGGCCGCAGTTCATCGCATTTCGCCGATCATGGTTTGTTTGGTTTCATTTCACCGGCGGCTGGCGCCAGGTCCCGACGGGAATGGAGGAAACCTCAACTGCGCCGGGCGGGGCGACTTCTGTAAATCGCCACTTGACGCTGAAAATGCACAGGCGCAGGCTGGCCGGGTGACCATCCCCGTAAAAGCCATTTTCTGTCAGCGGCAAATCGTGAAAAGGCGGATGCCTTTCGATTCCTTGGAAAAACAATTTCCAATCCGCGCCTTTACGTTGATCGAGTTGCTGGTGGTGATCGCCATCATCGCCATTTTGGCGGCGCTGCTGTTGCCAGCCCTTTCCAGCGCCAAGCAAAAAGCCCACACCATCCGTTGCATGAGCAACCAGAGCCAGATCGGCAAGGCCTATCAGATGTACACCGAGGACAATCGCGATTATTATCCCGAGATCAACGACTGGGCTTCGACCGGTGGCAAAGATGGAACGTACGATGTTTTCACCGCAGCGACGAATCGTCCCCTGAACATTTATGTTGGCAACAGTTACGAAGTCTTTCGCTGCCCATCGGACAAAGGTGATTTCTGGTCGCTCGCCGGCCGGGGCGTCAACTGCACCAATGCTTACTTGCAATATGGCAACAGTTACCTGACCGAGTTCGCCTTCGATTTTTATAGAGTGAAACGAGTCTGTGGTCCCAAAGGTGATAAGACCAGACCCTCGATTAAAAGCACGGAAGTAAGCCTCAAGCCAAGCACCAAAATCATCCAGGGCGACTGGATCTGGCATGCCAATCGGGATGTCACCCAGCCCCGTCACCAATGGCATAACTACAAGGGCAAAAACCGGATGATGATGCTGTTCGGTGACACGCACACTGAGTATTATAAGTTTCTTCCCACCGCGCAGATGGAGGCTCTCGCCGGCGTCCCTCCAGATCGAAACTTCCTATGGTGGTAGCGGATGAAGCTCTTGTTCGCTTTATTGCTGGGTGGATTTCTGGCGCCCCGCGCGACCGGGGGAGCCGTCGAGCCTTCCGGTGACTTCGGCGCGCTGACCGTTTCCAACATCGCCGCCCGTATTCGGATCCAAGCCGAAGCGACGCAAACCCTCGGCCTGAATGCCTATACCAACCCCATTCCCGGCACCAAAGCCAGTTACACAATGGTGGTCATTCCCGGTGGCGAATTCGTCATGGGCAGCCCCGCTGGCGGACGCTACGTCCGTCCTGATCAAATGCCGCCGCATCGGGTCAAGCTCGCGCCCTTCTGGATGGGCAAATATGAGGTGACTTGGAATGAATACAACGCATTTGTGTTCGACGACATTGAACGCCGGCAAGCCTCACCGCCGCCGCTCAACAGCAAATTGGACCCGCGGCTGGCGGATGCCATAACCCATCCCAGCTTGCCCTATGTGGACATGGACTATGGCATGGGCAAAAACGGTTACCCGGCCATCGGCATGACGCAACATGCCGCGAACAAGTATTGTCAATGGCTCAGCGCCAAAACCGGCCACTGCTATCGCCTGCCCACCGAGGCGGAATGGGAATACGCCGCGCGCGCCGGTTCGACGAATACCTGGTTTTTCGGAGAAGACGCAACCCAGCTCGCGGATTACGCATGGTTCGAGGACAACAGCGATTTCAAATACCAGAAAGTCGGACGCAAGCGGCCCAATGCCTGGGGCCTGCACGACGTATTGGGCAACGTGAGCGAGTGGGTGCTGGATCAATACGACAAAGACTATTACCAGATCTGTGCCGACAAAGGCACGGTGGTCCAGCCGTGGAACCAGGCGACGAAACAGTACCCTCATTCGGTGCGCGGCGGCTCCTGGCGAGATCCGATATCCAAAGTTCATTGCACCCTGCGTGGTTCCTCGACTCCCGATTGGAAGATGAGCGACCCGCAACTGCCCAAGAGCCGGTATTGGTTCCGAAACTGCGATTTTGTAGGCTTCCGCATTGTCCGACCGCTTGCCCTGCCGACGACCGAAGAGATGCGCCAATATTGGAACAGTGGCGTGGAGCAGGAATGAGGCTGAACTTCGCTGTTGGTAGGGTCATCGCGCTGCAATGACCCCGCGCCGTACCAGGCGTGGAACGAATGGTGGCGCTCGCACCTTGTAACCGAAATCTTTTCGCCCGCTAGCCGCGGGTGAGGTCGTCGCGGCGCGATGACCCTACCGCCGGTGACTGGATAGCGGCGGGGAAAAAAGGTCGGAGTCGTTTCATGAATCTCAAGGTAGGGCGCGTCACTCCGTGCGCGCCGTTCGGTGGTTGTCAGTTGCGACGCGCACGGAGTGACGCGTCCTACCAAACCCCGCTTACTCGCCGTTATTGATCGCCACCCGCAACCAAACTCCAGACACCAGGCCCGGCACTGGGCTGATGCTTTTCGCCAACCAACCGGAAGCCGTCTTTTTGGTAGAACGACAGGTTACCCTCATTGGCGGTTTCCAGATAACACGGGATGCCTGTTGCTCGAACGTGCTGCAAACCATGTCGCAGCAAAGCCGCCCCCAGCCCCTGGCCCTGTTGATCTGGGCGCACACCGATGCAAAACAGAAACCAATGCGGGCCGGCCATGGTCCGCATCCGGCAACCGGAAATGAAATGCTCGAAGCTCAGCATCCGTCGGGTGGCGCGCCAGCCCACCGCGAACGGGGACACTAGGAATCCAGCCTGGACCATGCGCAACCAACTGGGTGTGGTGTATGCTGGCCGAACCCAGACCGCCACCGCCCCGCACGAGTTGATGACATCCACCCGCCCGTACTTTTTCCCGTAGCGCAGGGCCATTCGAAAAATGTGCGCCATTCCGGCCGGGCGTTGCGCGGGGTCAGGGAACAAGTGGACCGCGACCGGGTCCTCCGCGAACGCCGAGACCAACGTTGCCACCGCCGGGTGCCATTGCGCGGGAGTGAAAGCGGTGACCTCGGGCCCGGTGTCTTGCTTTGCCGCCGGTTCGGGAACGGGTTGAATTCCTGCTGCCATGTCGGGGGAAGAGATTTGTATCATCCAATGAGAAAGGGCATCGGCCCGGCCATTGGCCGGACCGATGCCCTGATCAAAACGCCCTGGCTTAGAGCCTGTTTGAAAACTCTCACC
>JANYBF010000190.1 GCA_025360895.1 Verrucomicrobiota bacterium | reverse complement strand
GGGTCAGTCATGGTTTTATTTCTTTCTTCCCTTGGGAATTTGAGGTTGGACGCGGATCGGCGGTGGGATGGGAATCTTCGGCGGTGGTGACGACGGGCGTTTACTGCTATCCGCCGGCTTCGGCCAATGCTTCTCGGCCAGATCAATCACCCGCGCGGCAATATTAATAGCCTTGGGCGGCGGGGCAAATTCGGTTGGCGGCGCTGCCATGGGTTGCATTTGCAGGCTCCCGACTTTCTGCGACAACCAGTCCGTGGCTTTCGTGACCGTCTCGCCGATTTTCGTTTCTGGAAACTTCATCTCCCCAATATTGAAATCCCCGAGCGACTTTAGTTTATCCACGGTTTCGCCAGCCGACCGCACCACTTCGTTCCATTTGCTGTCCATCGTCGTCCAGGATTGGTAACCGTTGACCAGCCATTCGAGTTTTCCGGTTTGAATATCCAGCAACAATCCATGCACCGGAATCTTCGGCCCGATGAGGGGACTGGAACGGACGATCTCGCAGGCTTTGATCACATTTTGCCGCTCGCTGCCGAACATGCCGAAAAACTCGTTCACATTGTCGGGCAACACCTGTCGCTCGATGCCGAGGTTCTTGAGCCGTTCCAGCAATTGGGTCGTGCTCGTCTTGCAGACCTGGCAATCCGTGTGGCCGATGACCGCGATTTCCTCCGCGCCCTTGACCGCGCAGGCCAGCGACAACGACCGCATCGTGCTGGAGAGCGGGTTGGTGATGATGTTGCCCGCGTTGCGCAGCCAGATGAACTGATCCTCCGGAATGCCGAGCACCTCGGGAATCAGCGGATTTAGCCGCGCATCAATACACGTCAACGCCGCGATGGGCAGTGACTCGGCAAAGTCCGCCGGTCGTAACCCGGCGCTCTGGTCGCCGGCAGCCGCGCGGTGGTTCGCTTCGATGATGGCTTCAAACAAGCGCATAATGATTTGGGATTCAGGTCTGGCTTTGGCCACGGGCCTTAGTCGTCAGAAATTCGTAGGCCGCATTCAGAGACTTGGTCCATTCCTCCGCCAGCGACCGTGAACGTTCATCCATGCTGGCAAAAAGATCTGGATGACATTCCTTGATCCGGGTGCGATACGCAGTTTTGATTTCGGCCAGCGTTGCGGCCGGCAGGATGCCCAGGATTTCTGCTGGGCTGAGTTTGTGAGGCGCTTCAATCGGCACGGCTTGCGGCTGCGGGTCGGGGATTTCCGCCGATTGGCTCTGCGCCAGCAATGCCCGAAGTTCCAGCCGCAGGGGCGTGGCCAGGATCACCCGCAAGTTGTCGGGTCGGAAGAAAATCACACCTGCCAGCAAGCGAAGGTCGTCGCTCAGTGTGGACCATTGAACTTCGGGGAAATGCCGCCGCATTTCGTCCCGGGAAGTGGGGACGCCTTGCCCGGCCAGAAAGGCGAGAACGTTGGCGCAGGTTTCCAGATCCAGCCGGACAAAACGCCGCGCGCGCCGCACGTACGGCCAGCCTTCCAAGAGCAAACGCGGGCCGATGCTGATATACTCGCGCAAAAACCAGCTTAGAAGGGAAGACATGTCATCCCGCCGTGCGCGAACGGCGTCGGCGAAAATAAAACCGGTGACCACCAGCGCGAGGAGCGCACTACCAGCGGTGACGAAGGGCGAAAGCGGGAACGCCCCGAGGAGGAAGACTTTGACGGTTACGAAAATGAAAAAGAAGGTCAGCCAGAGCACGAATGCTCCCCCGATCAGCGTGGCCGCAGCATAGAGCGCCGCCGACCGCATTCCGCGGCGTCTTTTTCGCTCCAGCCAACTTGTCATCTCATTCTGAGGCATAAGGGTTCGGACTAACCCGATTCCAGACCGACCAACTCTTCGCGTAACCCAGCCGTTAAACTGAGTCCCTTCTCCAGGAACACAACGCCTTCGATATTGCGGAGCTGAGCGAACCAATCCTCCCAACCGGCTTTGCGGAGTTCTTCGTACGGCACCGCCATGGGCCGGCTCGCGAGAAAGGCCAGTAACTGGCTGCATCCGTCGGCATCCAGTTGCTGCATGCGTCCGGATTCGCGAACCAAGGTCCATGCGCCCGTCACCAGCCGTGGCCCGCTTAAGAGGATGTCCGCGATCATGTTCGCCGACGCGCCCGGATAGGCCAACATGAAACCCAACGATCCCAGGTTAGCGAATTTCCAGCTAGGTTTATCAGTGGTGTGGCCGGCCGCAGTCAGCGGCTACTTCGGCCAGCTTGCCGATCAATACCTTCAGGTCTTGGACAAACTCACCAGACAAGATCCCAGCCATGGTCTCGTCGTTCCAGTTGCGATGCTGATTCCACCACGGGCAGGCGGGCCACCAATTGGATGAATCAAACTCAGTGAATTGCGCCTTGAACTTTTGCACAACTTCGGCCTTGAGAGTGCTGTCGAGGTCTGGGCCGATGTAGGCGAAGCCGAAGCAAAAATCCCGGTAATCAGATGCCTGACATTCGATGCCAAATCGGAGATTATTAGCTTTTAGGTGCGGCGTCGTAAAAAAATACCCTTCATATTTTTCGCCTTGGCCTGTCAGTGTAGTCAAGGCTTCCACACCGAGTTCGCGAATATGGGGATCAAGTTGTGCGTTAAGCTTTGCAATGATGGTTTTGCGTATCTCCCAATTGGCATTACGCAGACTGGCGTAGGCCAGGTAATTAGATGTGTCCTTGAGGACAGCTTCGACTAGTTCTTGGTTCATGCGCGTGCTGGTATTTTGTTGGGTAAGAGCCTTAATCAAATGGATATATTGGGTGATCGTCTCGCGAACACCCGGCGTATTGGCCGCTTCTTTGCGGCAACACTCCAGCCACCGCACGATGTCGTTTCGGTAGGAAACCACCATCAAGGTTGGCACGACGGATTTACAGGCCGCTGCGGGCGGGCTGTCGCCATAAAGCGTCAGGTATAGGAGGGTGGCCTTGGGCGCATATTGATGGTATCGCTGCAATTGTTCATCCTGCAAGCCTGCGTAAATTTTGTTTTCAATCACAATGCGGCGGTGGCTGCCGTCGGTGATCTCAATGTCAATCCTGCCGAGTGATCCGATGGAAACCTCCGTGGCTACGCGTGCCGATTCGGCGTCGAAATCAGCAATGTCTAAAACTGCGAGGAAATGTTTCAAAAAGACAGCACCCTGACCGTGTGAGCCATGCGGATTCAGGAGCTCCGCCAGTATCGGCGAGTGGGTGCGGACTTCGTAATGACCAACTTGCAGGATGTCGAAGATGTTGAACCGCTCCCCCCGGGCCTCAGTAAGCGCCGTCTCGTAGTGGCGAATGTTTCTCGCTAGGGCGAGAAGATGAGAACCATAGGATTTGAGGTCGGTGCCGTTCATCGAAACGATGTTCCGTATTCATTTAGCTTTTTGATTCTTCCTTCCCCATGGCGTTCTTCAACGCAGGGATTTGTTGCAACAGCTTCTCAAACTTCACGCCGGTCAAACTCTCCAGCACGGGCGGCAGTTGTGCCATGATCTGCGTGACGTCGCCGGTCAGCTTGCTCGCGCCGCCGCCAGGGCCGTTGCCGGAATTGATGATGACCATCTTCTCCATCTTCGAGAGCGGTTCGCTGATACGGGCGGCGATCTCGGGCATGACTTTGATGAGCATTTCGAGAACGGCCGCTTCGTTGAATTTCTGAAAGGCTTCGGCCTTGAGCCGCGTGGCTTCGGCGTTGGCTTTGCCTTGGGCTTCAATGATGACCGCTTGCGCGACCCCCTTGGCTTTGTTGGCTTCCGCTTCAGCAATACCCGTGGCCTTGGCGACATCAGCGGCGGCAAAACCTTGGGCCTTGGCCGCGGTGGCCGCGCCGGCAGCTTCGGTTTCCAATTGGAACTTCCTCGCGTTGGCCTGGGTTTCAACCTTGTAGCGTTCGGCGTCGGCAGGCTTTTGCACAGTCGCTTCGAGTTCCCGTTGCTTGCGGAGAATTTCCTGTTGCTGCAACTCGATCTGCTTTTGCTTCTCGACGATTTGCACCTGCACTTCTTCCGCCTTCACCAACTGGCCGGTCTTGTATTTCTGCAAATCGTAAGCGAGGTCGGCTTCGGCCTTCTTCTGGTTCACCGTGGCCTGGTAACTCGCCACGTTGGTCTGATAATCACGTTGCGACTCGGCAATCTTGGAGTCGGCGGCGAACTTCGCTTCTTGTCCGGCTTGCGTGGCTTGCGAGGATTTGATCATCGCATCGCGGTCGGCTTCCGCCTGGGCGATCTGCGCGTCACGTTTGACCTGGGCAATGCGCGGTTTGCCGAGCGCGTCGAGGTAGCCTTGGGTGTCGCGGATATCGCGAATGGTGAAGCTGACAATGCCCAGGCCCATGTTGGCCATGTCGCAAGCAGCCACTTCCTGCACCTTGGCGGCAAAAGCATCACGGTTTTGGTAAATCTCCTCCACGGTCATCGTGCCGAGAATCGCGCGCAAATGGCCTTCCATGGTTTGCATCGCGATGTTCATGATGGCGGCGGTGTCCTTGCTCAAGAACTGTTCCGCCGCCGTGGCGATGGAAATGTCGTCGCCTTTCACCTTGATTTGGGCGACGCCATCCACTTTTACCGGCACGCCTTTGCTGGTGTAAACCTCGGGCGTCTGCACATCAATCGTGAGCAGTTCCAGCGAGAGGATGTCCACCTTTTCCACCACCGGATAAACAAATGTGCCGCCGCCCTTGACGATGCGGAAGCCCCGCGTGCGGTCCGTGCCGTCGGGGTCGGTGAAGCGGTGTTTACGCCCGGAAACCACGAGGACTTCGTTCGGTCCAACTTTGGTATAACGGCTCAAAACGACGGCCATACCGATGAAGACGACCAGTGCGATGACAACGATGGCGATCAGGATTATTCCACCAGAAAAGATGGAGCCTGCTTGGGCCAGCATGGGAATTGGATTCATAGAGTTAGGTTTTTTTTGGGTTGTATCTGAGTAAATCAATCCGTCGGGGTAACGTAAAATTGCGAGCCCACGACGCGGGTGATGCGGACAAGCTTGCCATTGGCCACTGACGTGGCGCCGTCTTCCAATCGCGCGGGGGCCGTGTAGCGCGAACCTGCCTGCACGTAGGCGATTTCACCGACGCCATTTGTCGGAATTGGCGTGATGATGGTGGCCGTCATGCCGGCCAGGCTGCCCACTTTCGATTCGCTGGAGCTTTGGGTATGGCTGAACAGTGACCGCAAGAGCATCAGAACCCCGCCGGCAATCGTAAATCCTCCCAGCACGGAGAGCGGCGCGCTGATGATCGGCGCTTTGGTTGCTTGGAGTTGGGAAAGAATAATGCCGAAGCCGCCGAACGCAGTTACGAAAGAGGCGATGATGGTCGGACTCAGAACGGAGACGCCCGGCATGTCGCTGCTGTCCACGCCGGCTTCGGCGTGACCCCCGCTGCCGTCCACATGCCCATCGTGGCCGCCGCCAAAGACGTGCCCGAAGAAAGCGCTGATAAGGGTGAAGACAAGTCCGACCCCGAGACAAATAAGGTAGATGAGCATGGTCATAGGTTTTGTTCGGTTGCTCCGGTCAAAGTAAAAGCTCAACGGCTCACTCTAGCAAGCAGGAAACGAGATCAATCGCCTCGCCGGCATAGAGCCACCTGGAGGACGATGGCTCGCCCCCGCTCGGTCGGACGCAGGTTGTCAGATTGAAACAGTTGTCGTTCATACTCCGCGCGCATCAAACGATAAATCACCGCGCCGTGCATCTACAATTTGCCTGGACCTTTGGAACGCAACCCGGCGCATCCGCGTTTCCTGAATTTGTAGCCGCCGACGTCAAGAGGCGGACGCCGCGCACACCAATGGACACGAAGCTGCCGCCGTCGAAACGAACGGTGACGAACGGAATCCTTGGCCACGGTTTGGTGGCTGCGTAGGCCTCACTGTTGGTCCCCCAATCCCCCAGTCTTGATTCGTGTGTATGGGTGTCTATTCGTGGTTGAACTGTTTTTCTCTGGCTGAACTCGGCTCGAAAAAAACGCTAAAAATGTCGTGCCAGCCGCCGCCACAACCGTTTAGGCTGGCGCGGCATTTCCAAACCTGCGATCGCCCAATCGTAAGCGGCGTCCCGCGGATAACCTGAGAAACCACAACCTGAATAATATTATGGCTGAAAAAATTGGATTCGTTGGCGTCGGTCGGATGGGCAGCAACATGGCACGCCGGTTGAAAGAAAGCGGTTACGCAGTGGCCGCGGTTTATGATGTCAATGCGCCGGCCGCGCAGGCGCTCGCCCAGGAACTGGGTTGTCCGGCCTGCGCCGAACTCAAGGAAGTGACCAAGCTTTCGGATGTCATCATCACCGTCGTAACCGATGACAAAGCGATGAAAGCAATTTACAACGGCGGCTTGCTGAGCCGTTCGCGAGGCAAACTGTTCATCAACTGCGCCACCGTCACGCCGGAAGTCCATGTCTGGGTTGAGGCCAAGGCGGAGAAGGCCGGCGCGCAAACCGTCGAAGCCTGCATGGCTTCCAGTATCACCCAGGCACGCGAAGGCACACTCTATTTGATGTGCGGCGGCAAACCCGAAGCGTTTGAACGCGCGAAACCCATTCTCGAAAAGCTGAGCGCGTCGAATCGTTACATCGGGACGTCTGGAACGGCGGCGCAGGTCAAAGCGCTGGTGAACATGGTCATGAATATCAACACCGCCGGCCTGGCCGAGGGCTTGGGCCTGGGCGAGGCGCTGGGGCTGGATCTCACCACGCTACGGGAGGTTTTTTCCCAAACCGGTGCCAACTCCGGAGTGCTCCGCACGGACGGCGAAGACATGCAGAAACGTGACCATGCCTGTTTCTTTTCCGCCGCGCACGCCGCCAAGGATTCCGGCATCGCCCTCAAACTCGGCAAAGCGCAAGGCCTCAGCCTGCCCCTCGCCACGGCCACCAAGAAGCAATACGATCGCATGGTGGAAAAAGGTCTGGGTGAGCTCGACAAATCCGGCATTGCGGAATTGACCTTCAAGGGACGGCAGCCGAGCTAGGCTGGGTTTGTT
Organism: Verrucomicrobiota bacterium; assembly: GCA_025360895.1. Classification (GTDB taxonomy): domain Bacteria; phylum Verrucomicrobiota; class Verrucomicrobiia; order Limisphaerales; family JADLHS01; genus JADLHS01. Next base: position 8,257 of record JANYBF010000190.1, on the reverse strand, counting down.
TCTGGGAACAACATTATAGCCGAAACGCCGGGGCGGGAGATAGTCGCCGCACCGGAGGTGGGGCGGTTCCGATTCCCACGCTGAATTCAATGTCTTCGCATCAAATCCAAAAAGACTGGAAAGCCAGGCTGAAGTCGGCCGTGCCGTTTGGTCTGGGGCAGGTCAAACCGAAACATTTCCGCGACATGGCGGGCGTGGTCTGGAAAAATCGCGACAACCTGCCGTATGCCTGGAAGGTATTGAGCCGTGGCGTGTGCGATGGCTGCGCCCTGGGAGTGGCCGGATTTCATGATTGGACCATTGAAGGCGTTCATCTTTGCATGACGCGGTTGAATCTGCTTCGGCTCAATACCATGCCGGAGTTGGATGTGCGGTTTTTGGCGGACATTGAGGCGTTGCGCGTCAGATTGGCGGCGGAGTGCCAGTCTCCGCCCCGGCGCAATTCAAATCACAAAAAGAAACGCGCCGGCCCGGAGAGCGGCGCTCCGGAATTTGATAACGCGCAACTCCGCGAGTTGGGCCGGCTACCATATCCAATGCTGCGGGAAAAGGACGCGAAGGGCTTTCGCCGCATTTCGTGGGAGGAGGCGTATCAGCGCATCGCCAAGAAAATTTGCGCCACCACACCGAAACGCTGGGCCATGTTTGTCACATCGCGCGGCGTGACGAACGAGGTTTATTATATGGCGCAGAAAGTGGCGCGTTTCCTCGGTACAAACAACGTGGACAATGCCGCGCGCATCTGCCACTCGCCCAGCACCGCCGCCATGAAATACGCGATCGGCGTCGCGGCCACGACGTGCAGTTACACGGACTGGTACGGTACGGACCTGATAATTTTCTTTGGTGCGAACCCGGCCAATGACCAGCCCGTCACGACGAAATATCTGCACGAAGCCAAAAAACTCGGCACAAAAATCGTGATGGTGAATCCGTATCGCGAGCCGGGCATGGAGCGTTACTGGGTGCCGTCCAGCGCGTCCAGCGCGGTGTTCGGTACGGACCTCATGGACTATTGGTTTCCCGTTTCCACCGGCGGCGACATCGCGTTTCTTGGTGGCGTGCTGAAAATTTTGATCGAGAACAACTGGGTGGATGAGGGTTTCATCCGCAACCATACCGGCGGCTTTGCGGAGCTCAAAACCGCCATTGCAAATTGGAAGCTGGAAACTCTGGAAGCTCAGTCCGGTTTGAATTGCGAGGCGATGCAGGAATTCGCGGAGTTGATCCACAACGCCAAGACCGCCGTGCTTGTCTGGAGCATGGGTATCACACAACACGCGTTTGGGGCTGACGGCGTCTCGATGATTCTCAACCTCGGTCTGTTGCGCGGCTGGGTGGGTTGCGACAAATGTGGGCTGATGCCGATTCGCGGTCACTCCTCCGTGCAAGGCGGCGCGGAAATGGGCGCTTATGCGACCGCTTTTCCCGGCGGCAAACCCATCACTGCGGAAAATGCGGCGGCGCTGTCCAAGCTCTACGAATTTCCGGTACCGGACTGGCCGGGCCTGACGACCACGGAAATGGTCGAAGCTTGCGCGCGCGGAGAACTGGATCTGTTCTACTGTCTCGGGGGAAATTTTCTGCGCAACCTGCCGGAGCCGGAATACGTTCGCGCCGCAATGGCCAATGTGCCGATGCGCGTGCATCAGGACATCATCCTCACGGACCAGATGTTCATCGCGGCCAAGGAGGAAGTGATTCTGTTGCCGGCCAAGACGCGCTACGAGCAGGACGACGGTGGCATCGAGACGACGACGGAGCGGCGCATTGCATTTAGTCCGGAGATTCCCCGCCAAGTCGGCGAAGCGCGGGCGGAGTGGAAAATTCTGCGTGAACTGGCGGCGACGGTTGCGCCCGAACGCGCGCACCTGCTGGGCTGCGAGACGGGTTGGAAGCTGCGCGAGGAAATTGTGCGCGTCGTGCCGTTTTACGATGGCATCCAGTATTTGAGAAAAACGGGGGACGCCGTTCAATATGGCGGGCCGCACTTGTGCGCGGACTGGCAATTTCCGACCGCAGATGGCAAGGCGCATTTCCGCGCGGTGGAATTACCGACCGTAGCCGCCGACGTAAGGAGGCGGGCCGACGAGGTTGGAGCGCCGTCTGAGAATCCACCTCCTCACGTCGGTGGCTACTTTCTCGTCTCCACGCGGCGCGGCAAACAGTTTAACTCGCTCATTTACGCGGAGATTGACCCCCTCAATGGCGCGGGACGGGATGCGGTGTTGATGAACACCGAAGATGCGGCTCATTTGCATTTGATAAACCATGACCGCATCGCCTTGGTGAATGACATTGGTCGTTACGAGGGGCGAGTGTTTTTGGCGCCAATTGCGCCGAGTAATCTGCAAATTCACTGGCCGGAGGGTAATGTCATCATCCGGCGCGGCGTAGTGGATGTGGCGGGCGGCGTGCCGGATTACAACGCGTGCGTGACGGTGGAGAAGATTTTGTGAGCAGCCTTGGCGCTGTCAAACGCGTCCTTTCTAAAACGTCGAGGACGCCAAGGTCCTCGCAGAGAAACGCAGAGGTCGGATTTGCGCCCTCGGCGAATACCTCGGCGTCCTCGGCGTTAAGAAAGAAACCCTCGGCTTCACAGTCACGGACGAATGCGACGGTGATCACCACAACAATTGTTCGGCGGGGCGGGGGGGGTGAGGCGAAATCGATGAGCGATTCGCTGGCCGTGGAGGAACCTTTGGAAATCCGGGTGCGCGGTCGCAGCGTGGCGGTGACGATGCGCACGCCGGGCCACGACCGCGAACTGGCCGCGGGCTTTTTACTCACCGAGCGAATCATCCGGCAGCGCCAGGACCTCGTTGAGATAGCGATGTGTCGCGCGAGCCAGGAGCCGGAAAATACCCTGAATGTCTTTCTGAGATCGGGTGTGGAGGTGGATTTTGCGGCGCTCACGCGCCATGTGTTCGCTTCGTCAAGTTGCGGGTTGTGCGGCAAAGCGTCCATCGAAGCGGTGAAACAACATTTCCCGCCGGTTGATTCGAACAGCACCGTGGCGGCCAGGACACTGGCGCGGCTGCCGGAACGGATGCGTCAGGCCCAGAAAACTTTCGCCCGGACCGGCGGCCTGCACGCTGCCGCAATCTTTGATGCCAAGGGAAAACTCCTGGTATTGCGGGAGGATATCGGCCGTCACAACGCCGTGGACAAAGTCATCGGCCACGGGGTTCTCAAAAACAAGCTGCCGTTCGACCAACATATTTTGCTCGTGAGTGGCCGGGCCTCGTTTGAAATCCTGCAAAAGGCCCTGGCCGCGAGGATTTCGGTGGTCGCCGCCGTATCCGCGCCGTCAAGTCTGGCGGTGGAGTTTGCGCGCGCCAACGGGCAGACGCTGGTCGGCTTTCTCCGCGGCTCGACGATGAACATTTATTCGCACCCAGAACGCATCGTAGCTCCAACAATAGCGAAATTCCGCAGCGCAGCGCGGGGAAAAGTGGTTTTGGATTGACCCGCTCGGATCCGCTTTCTAAGCTCGGGCGCTGTTCCAATAAACCAAAATCAGCTCACTAACTATGAATACAATTGTTCCGCTCATTAGTTCCGGCGTCGCCGGTCCGCTCGGGGTCATTCATCTGCCCCGTCTCTGGCTCAAAGTCTCCCTCGAAGCACGCGGCAAACTGGCGGCGGGCTACCCCGGCGCCGGTCAGGGGTATGACCAGATGGTCATTGATGGGATCGGTCTGACCCGCGACGCGGTGATCAAATTCATCAAAGACACCCGCCCGACCTATCCGCAGTTTGAGGCTTGGGTGAAACAGAACGCCACCAAGCTGGATAAAGGTTCGGTGGAAAAGCTCAACGCGGCAATTCGTGGCTACAACCACGACGACGCTACTCGCAAGTCCATCCTGGGTGCGAACGGCATTGCCGATGACGCCAGTGCCGCTAAGGACGCAGTCAATCTCAACAACCTGGACGACTGGAAAGAATTCCACGAAGCGGTTCTGAAGTAATCGTCCGTCAAATTCAAAACCCCCGGCCCAGGTTCTTACTTGGGCCGGTTTTTTTTTATTTTCAAGTCCGCAGTACAAAGCTGGCGCCAAGACTTGGTAGCTTGCCCTACGACTTCTCCATGCCGAGCGGCAGGAATTGCTTTGTTTCAGGATCGAATGCAAAGAGCTCGGCGTTGGCAATTTTGAAGAACCAACCGTGAAGCCGCAGGGAGCCGTCGGCGAGGCGGGTTTGCACTACTGGATAGGTGCGCAGGTTCTCCAGCGCGAACAGCACATTCTCTTCGGCGGCGGCGGTCGTGCGTTCAGCGTGGCTTTTTAGATGGTAATATTCGGTTTGCAGGACCTGCCGCACCGGTGCGGCCAAGGCCAGCCATTCGCGCAGGTGGGGCAGGGGATTATCCGCCGGCAAGCCGGTGATCAGCGCTTCCATCGCGCCGCACTGGGAATGGCCGCAGACCACGATGTCGCTGACGCGGAGCGAATCCACGGCAAACTCGATGGCGGCCGCCGTGGAATTGGTGCTGCCGGTGGCGCTCGCGGGCGGAACGATGTTGCCGACGTTTTTCACCACAAACAAGTCGCCCGGCTTGCTTTGCGTGATGAGTTCCGCCAGCACGCGCGAATCGGAACAGGTGATGAACAGCGTGTGCGGATTCTGGCCTTCCTGCGAAAGTTTCCGAAAGAGGGAACGGTAATTGCCAAACTCGTCGTTGTGAAACTTATGAACGCCTTCGATGAGTTTTTCCATGAGGCAAGCTCAGGCTGTGAGCGTCTTGTTCTTCGCGCGGGATTCGGCGGCGAGCTTTTCCTTGAACGCATCCAGCTTGGGCTGCATGCCGGCGTCGCCGCTGCCAATGATCTGCGCGGCGAGCAAGCCGGCGTTGCGCGCGGCGTTGATGCCAACGGTGGCGACCGGCACACCCGGCGGCATCTGCACGATGGCGAGGAGGGAATCCATTCCATCCAGCGCCTTGCCGAGAATGGGCACGCCGATGACCGGTAAAGTGGTAAACGCCGCCGTCACTCCGGGCAGGTGGGCGGCGCCACCCGCGCCGGCAATGATGACCCGCAGGCCGCGTTCGCGCGCGGAACTTGCATATTGCTCCAAGTCGCGGGGGGTGCGATGGGCGGAGATCACTTTGGCTTCGGACTTGAGGCCAAATTCATTGAGCGCCTCGGTAGCCGCTTTCATTACGGGCCAGTCGGTATCGCTACCCATCAGGATGCCGACCACTATCGGGTTCGTTTCGTTGTCTTTCATTGGGAGTTGAGATTCGTTCGGGCGAAACCTCGCCGTACCAAGCGAATGTTAATTGGGCCGGGGTAATTGGGAAGAAAAATGAAATCAGCCGACGCCCTCCAACATCGCCACGGCTGATGCATAATTCTGCGTATGGCTGAGGCTGATCAACAATTGCTTCGCGCCGCGTCGGGTGAACAGTTCCTGACCCTTCCCATGCATCACCACGAACGGCTCTCCGGATTCCCTGCGCCGTACCTCCATGTCGTGCCAGCCGAGTTGCGCGCCTATGCCGGTGCCGAAGGCTTTGGAAATGGCCTCCTTGGCGGCAAAGCGCACCGCGACGAACGGTTCGGAGATTTTTTTGGCGGCGCAGTACGCGATCTCGTCTGGCAATAGCACGCGATGGAGAAAGCGGTCGCCGAAGCGCTCCATGGATGACTGCACGCGCGCCACTTCGATGATGTCAATGCCGAGCCCGAGAATCATGGGTTTCGCTTCAGGAGAATTTTATCCGCGATAATCGCTCATCAGCCCCAGCAGGTCTTTGACGGCAGTCGGGAGCCCGGTCGCAATGGCGCGGCTGATGATGCTATGGCCGATGTTCAACTCCTCCATGTGCGGTACGCGGTGGATCAACGGCAGGTTCTTGTAGTTTAAGCCGTGCCCGGCGTTCACGCGCAAGCCGAGTGCGTGAGCCTGTTTCGCGGCCAAGATCAAGCGCTGCAATTCCGTTTCGCGCTCGGTTTCATCCGCAAAATGTTCCGCGAATCGGCCGGTGTGCAGCTCAATAACCTGCGCGCCGACAAATGCCGCCGCTTGAATCTGGGTTGGAATGGCGTTGATGAAAAGGCTCACTTCAATCCCCGCGTCGTTCATTCGTTTGCGGGTCTCCGCGAGCGCTTGTTCGTTGGCGACCACGTCCAGGCCGCCTTCGGTCGTCACTTCCTGCCGCCGTTCGGGTACGAGGCAGACAATCTCGGGCTTCAACTTCAGTGCAATGGCGACGATTTCCGGAGTGTTGGCCATTTCGAAATTGAGCCGGGTCTGGACGACCTCGCGCAGTTGCCACAGGTCGCGGTCCTGAAGGTGCCGGCGATCTTCGCGTAAATGGGCGGTGATGCCGTGGGCCCCAGCGGCTTCGCAAAGGCGGGCGGCTTCGGCGGGCGAGGGTTCGCCCTGGGGCAGACCCCGATAGCGGGCTTCCCGCAATGTGGCCACATGATCAATGTTGACACCAAGTTTTAACATCGCCCTGAGTCTGCGCCGTCAACCCCGGGATGCAATCTCGAAATCGCCAATGAAAACTCATCCCACCCGGGTTTTTGGATTGCTTGCCCGCCGCCAACCCGGCTTGCTATGCGTCATGTTGAAATTGCGCGGGTTCGCAAAATACTGGCTGCCAGTGCTGGCGTTCATGGCGCTGATCTTTTCAGCTTCGAGCGACCGCAAGTCGGCACAGCATTCGTCACGGATTATCGAACCGCTGCTGCGCTGGCTGTTTCCGCACCTGACCGACGATACGGTGGGGCTGATCGTGTTCTTGGTCCGCAAGTGCGCGCATCTGACGGAGTATGCAATTCTGGGGTTGCTGCTGTGGCGGGCGATGCGCGCCTCGTCGGCCCCGGGCGCGCGGGGGTGGTCGTGGCGATTGGTGCGAAACGTTTTGTTATGCGCGGCGCTTTACGCGATGACCGATGAATTTCACCAGTGGTTTGTTCCGGATCGCCAAGCTTCCGTGTGGGATGTGTTGATTGATTCGGCGGGTGCGGCGGCTGGGTTGTTGGGACTGTGGGCTTTGGGCCGCTGGCGCAAATGGTGGGTTAGCGGGGACTCGAAAACCGGAACAATCCCTGGTTGATTGAGGCGGCTACCCAATGCCATCACGGACGCGCCCAGCGTGATGGCGAGGTGGTGACAGCGATTGCCCCTGGCCAAACCCAACCGCTCGGGGAGGCTGTCGTTGTGTTGGCCGCAACCTCGGCCGGAAAGAACTCCAGCCGCCGAAATCACGCCTGCTAGTCCACCGATTCTGCTGGCACCGTTTCATCCCCAAAGCCGAGCAGGTCAAGAATTTCCAAGGCGCGCAGTGAAGATGCGAACTGGGCTGGACGATACTGGGCGGTATCAAGCCACTGCTGAATTGTCATGGTCTGAGAAGCCCCATCCTGCTTCAGCAATCCTGCGAGATGCCCTTTCGCCAGTTCCCACTTTTTATGAGTGATGACTTTCATAGTTTGTTCCGCGGGTGACGTCGCCATCAAAGACCCGCGGAGCGCGCACGTCAAGCTTGCAATGCCCACCGGGCCAGGAAGAACGTGATCCGCCCCCATTCCTCGCGGAACTCTCGCAGCAACATAAATAACTTTGATGGCGCGTCGCATCTGACGCCAGAGATCATCGACCGCCGCTCGAATTAGGCACTGGCGGCAAATCCAGGGTCTGACCAACCGCAGCTTCGGAATCCGAAGTGCGCGGCGGCGGTTCGTTTGCGGCGATTTGTTGGGCGGATACATACTTATTTTTCGGATGCCGCATTTGAGCCGCCGGATCGTAACCGTGCTGAAAACAATTACCTCAACGCAACGGAAGCCAGCGATTGCAGCCCGTCCGTTCCACTACTCTCTGCGAAGCCGGAAGAATCCAGACTTATCCATGGGGCTCTTGCTAATAACTGTGGCGCCGGAGATTACGGGATTAGTGGTCCATGGGCCCCAAGACTCACCTGCGCCCAAGGGGCTGCTGGTTTCCAAAATAAAATTAGTCGCCCAGAGCGGCCACGAAGCGAAAATTAGAACCCCAACGCGATCGACTCGAAGCAGCGGCAGCTGATTATAATCGGGAGGAACAATAAAAAGCATCGGCCCCAACTCCACGCCAGAATCAAGGAATATCATATTTGGCGCTTGAAACTCGCTACCGTCCGACAGCGCGGGATTGCCGATCCGCACTCTTGAGTCTGTTGGGGGAAAATTAGGACCAGGAGTCCCGCCCGAATTGTTCACATACTTAACCACATCAGGTGAGGGGCTCAAATGCGTGC
>JANYBF010000112.1 GCA_025360895.1 Verrucomicrobiota bacterium | reverse complement strand
TCACCATCATCACTCCGCCCTCGCCGCCGACGGTCAAAATCGTTTACATCAACGTGGCCGATTTCATCACTATCAAATCCACCGGGACCAATGGCTGGAGTGCGGTTCCCGAATTCCGGTGCGGACTCGACAACCCCAACTGGACCGTCGTTGCGAACTTCACCAACAATCTGGCCAACGGTACGAACACCACCACCTTTCCCCGGCTCGAGGCCGTCTGTGGCTCAACCAACGTGCTGCTCCGCGTCCGCAATCAGCAGCCTTAGCTTCAAGCTTGTTTCCGGCGGCGCAATCGCGAGCATGAGCCACGCATGACCACTGTGCTCCTCGCCACCCGCAACGCCCACAAGGCCGGCGAAATTCGCGCCATCCTCGGCGGGCAATTCCGCTATCTCACACTGCAAGCTTTTCCCCACGCGCCCACCGTCGTCGAAGACGCGAATACGTTGGCCGGCAACGCCACCAAGAAGGCGACGGAACTGGCGCGCTGGTTTGCCGCGCAGGACTCAGGACGCGGGATGCAAGACTTAGGGTTTTTAGTATTAGCCGACGATTCCGGGCTGGAGGTGGCCGCCCTGGATGGCCGACCAGGCGTCCACTCCGCGCGCTTCGCGGCGCTGGATTCCGGTTTGCCCGGTAATGCCCCGGATGCGGACAACAACGCCAAGCTGCTGCGTTTGCTCAAAGCTGTGCCAATGGAAAAGCGCACGGCGCGTTTTCGTTGCGTGCTGGCGTTGACTCCGGTGATTACTGGCAACGTCGAGAGTGCTTCGCCGGTTTGTTACGCGGATGAATTTGAAATGCAGACTCAATTATTCGAGGGCGCGTGCGAAGGGCGGATACTTCTTGCGGCGACCGGGCCGGGCGGATTCGGCTACGACCCGCTCTTTGTGCCGGCGGGCTTCGCTCTGTCATTCGCCGAACTGGGGGAAGACGTAAAGAACCGTCTGAGTCACCGGTCAAAGGCGCTGGCTAACTTGCGCGGGCGACTGGAATCATTCGTGCCGCGCAACCTTCAGTAAATCACCCGGACGCGATAAAAGCGGAAATCATTCGTGGCGCTGGGGTCCGGCACGGCAAGGCGGTGACCGTTTCCGTTGGTCGCCACCAGGGTTTGCCAGGCGGGTGGCGTGACTGTGGTGAATTCGACCAGATTGGTTTTGCCGTTGACGCTATTCCAGGAAACTTCGCGCTGGTTGTTCGTGAGGGTAATCCGAACGGTGAGCAGGGAGATGTCCACGTAAAATAAATCCACGTAGCGGGGGGGTATGGATCCGACATAGTTCACCGGCAGGGTTTTGAACAAACTGGCCAGCGGATCATTGGTCCCGTACCACCATTGCAGGTTCACCAGCGCGTTGCCGTAGCGGATGAGATTGAAATAACCCACCACCCCGCCGGTATTGGTCGGGCCGGTGTCGCGCACCACCCGGCCAAAAACAGTGAACCCTCCATTTTGATTGTCGAGGTTGGTGGCATTATTGCCCAGGTTAAAAAACCATTCACAAGTCGCCGAGTTGGGATTGTCGCCGACTTTGGCCATTGCGATGGTGCCATTGGTGTTGCTCAAAAACGGGCCGAGGTTGAACTCGTTGGTGATTTGCCCAAAATGCGGGACCGGCGCGACAAATTGCCACGGCGGGCCGAACCAATTCGTGCCGCCGGCAAAATCATTGTAAAAGCCGCCGCCCTGCGCCACGAACCCGGGAGCCACGCGGTGAAAAAATGTACTCTGATAGGCGCCGCTTTGGACCAACCGCTTGAAGTTGGCGGTCGTGCCGGGCTTTTCCTGATCGTAGAGTTCGACTTCAAGATCACCCGCTATGGTTCTAAACTGGGCCAGCGTACCGGCTTGAGCAAGCTGTAGCGCGCCCGCGAATACCGCCGTTAGCCAAAAATTTCTAAAGCCAGACATGGCGTGAAAGATAGGCCCCCGAATTCATGTTTCAACTTATTTACCGGGGCAATGGTAACCGGTCGTGAATCCAACCGTTGCTGGCCAGCATGCGAAGCTTGTTTCGTCCCCGAATCGGTTTCGCCCAAAACTTTCCGCCCGCGCACTCGACCAGGAGGCTGCCCGCCGCCACATCCCAGAGGTTCACACTGCGTTCGAGATAGGCGTCGTACCGTCCGCTGGCCACATAGGCCAGTCCGAGCGCCGCCGCGCCCATCATGCGCAGCCGCCGGACCCGGCGCACCAGCCAGGCGAATTGCGGCAGCCCCCGCTTCAGGTTCTCCCGGGTTTTGCCAAACCCCATCGAAACGATGGCCTCCTTCAGTTCGCGCCGTTGGCTCACTTTAATGACACGCCCATTCAACCGCGCGGGCTCGCCACGAATCGCGGTCCAAAGTTCATCCTGAAACGGATCCAAAATCACGCCGCCGACGGTGGCGTATTTCGGGTCAAGCCCGGCCGCCTTCCCTGACTTTAGGCTTTGGCCTTTAGACATTGGACTTCGCACCTGCAGGGCGATGGACACGCAGGCGTGGGGGATGCCGTAGGCAAAATTCACCGTGCCATCAATCGGGTCCACCACCCAGCGATACTCCTCGTTCACCGCGCCGGAATCGCCTTCCTCGCCGAGCACTGCGATCTGCGGGAGTGCCGCGCGCAGGATTTTCTCGATCAATTTCTGGCAGCGGACATCCAGTTCCAGCTTGATGTCATACGCGGTGGCGGTGTTGACGACTTTGGCCTTGCGCAGGTTCAAGCGCATGAGTTTGCCCGCGGCGCGCGCCGCCCGGACGGCGGCGTCGAGGGCTTTTCGTTGTTCCGATGGTTTCATCCGGGGTTAATCCTGTGAAATAAACCGGTCGCTCGCGAGCCGAAGTTTTCGCCGGCGGACCAATTTCCGATCCGACGTGAAT
>JANYBF010000068.1 GCA_025360895.1 Verrucomicrobiota bacterium | reverse complement strand
CTTCACTCAGGGCAAAGCTGGCGAGGGTGTGGGCCGGATTGTCGATGTCCGACACACAAACATCGTAGCCGCCGACGTGAGGAGGCGGATGGAGCGCGGGTTGCAGGCGATCCGCCTCTTCACGTCGGCGGCTACCGTCGGTCAGGGCTTCGTGCGCGGTCTGAAATTTTCCGGCTAGCGGTGCGGCGCCGACGACGTTGGTTTGGAAACGCGGCCCGGAGAACCGCTCGTCAGGGCGCAGGCCGCTCACGTTATTTTTCAAGGCCGCCCGGAGCGATTCCACGCCGCCGCCTACGGCGGAAATCACGCCGCAACCCGCGATGGCCACGTCCCGTTCACGCATACAACGACAATTCTCCGGAAGCGATCAACTGGTCCGCGCAGGAGATCGTGCCGGTGATAAGCAACATCGGGCCGAGGCGTTTCACCTCGCGCACTTCGATGGTCAGAAGTTGGTCGAGCGGCGGGCGGGCGTGGATTTTGAAATTGGAAACGGCGGCCAACATGCCGTTGTTGGCCGCGCCGACTTTTCCACTCGCACGGGACCGGTGGCCCAAAGCGGCAGCGACGGTTTGGGCGACGCACTCGATCAGCGCCGTCTCGGTCACGGCACCATCCGCAACCGCGAAATGATCGGCGGTGAAAGTGGTTGTCGCGCGCGCGGTGGTATCCGTGCAATCGGTCAACGCCTCGATGAAGCGCATCGGCGCGCGGTGCGGGAGGAGGGTTTCGATGTCGCCCAGCATGGCTTAGTTGGAGCGGGCGGTGGAACTCGTTGGCTTCAGCACGGGTGTCGGATGGAGGGCGGTGGAGGAGGGCGGCGCGCCAACTGAAGGTTCTTGGGGGGGATGCCAGAACGGGAAAAAATTATACCACTGCAACGGATCGCGTTTGACGATGCCTTCCAGGCGGCGGGCGAAAAGGGCGGCGCACTCGCGCAGGTGCTGGTTGCGGAGGTGATGCGGCGGGTGCTCAGGCCGTTGGGGCGGAAAACCCAAACAATGATAATGCCCGCCCGGTTCGCGCAAGCTGAAAACCGTCACCAGCGGCGATCCGGCAATCGCCGCCATGACGTGCGCGCCGACCGGGAAGGCCGCCGCGCCGTCAAAAAATGGCACGTCAGCGACCGGACTGCCATACGCGCGGTCGCCCATCATGGCGACCATTTCGCCACGCCGCAGCGCGGCCACCAGCGGGATCGCATCGGTGGCGGACCCGGTGAGCGGCAGGAGTTTGAAATTCGCTTTCGCCGATTGATTGAGCAGCAGGCGGATGGCCGGGTCTTCCTTGTCAAAGCCGGTGACGTTGATGGGGACATTGATGCGGGCGAGCAACTGACCGGCGGCTTCCCAATTGCCAATGTGGGCGGTCAGTAACAACACCCCATGCCCCTCGGCGACGGCGGCGCGCAGGTGATGTTCCCCGTCGAAGGTGAAGGAAAAATGTTTGGTGTCGCCCGCCAGGATGGCGATGCGATCAATGATGGCCTGACCAAAGGACAGGAAATGCCGGAAGACCAGCCAGCGCCGTTTCCACCACGGGACCGCACCGAAAATCCGCCGATGATAGTCCATGGTCGCCGGCACATCGGGCGAGCGGAAGGTGAAATAAAGCGCGGGCGGCACGAGCAGGACGTAGGTCAGGTGCACGCCCAGCACGCGCAGCACGGTGATGAAAAACCAGATCCCCCAGCGGCCGCCACGGAGTTGGCCGGTGCCGGACCAATGTTTGGTTGGAGAATCGCTTGCGGACATGGTCACGGCGAGAACTTCTCGGGGGCACACGGATTTCCGTGAGGTTTTGGAGTGCGGCGGGGAGCGAAGCGCCACGCCGTTTTTGAAGCACAGGAGTCAGGGTAAATCATACCGGTCGTGCAGTGCGAAAGCGGTTTCGCCGCTGTGCTTTGCCACCGCAGTCCAAGTTGCTGCCGGACTTTCCTCAAACTTGCGTTGAGGGTGGGGTTTTTCATGTGTAAACACCACCGTTGATGTTCAGAACGGCGCCGGTGATATAGCCGGCGGCCTCGGAGCACAGAAAGACCGCAGCCGCCGCGACGTCCTCGGGTTTTCCGAACCGGCCGGCGGGAATTTGGGCCAGCAATTCCTTGCGTGACAAACCGGCGGTCATATCGGTTTCGATGAAGCCGGGGGCGAGGACGTTGACCGTGACGCCGCGTTTGGCGACTTCGCGCGCAAGAGCTTTTGATGCGCCAATGACGCCGGCTTTGGCGGCCGCATAATTGGTCTGACCCTCCACCCCGGTTTGCCCGGCGGTGGAAGCGATGGTGACGATGCGGCCCTGCCGTTGGAGCGCCATCTGTTTCACGATCGGCTGGGTGACATTGAAGAAACTGCTGAGGTTGGTGGCCAGCACTTGCTGCCATTGCTCGGCTTTCATGAAGACGAGCAAGGAATCACTGCGGATGCCCGCGTTATTGACGAGCACGTCAATCCGTTGGTGAGTTTGCAGCAAGCCCGCCACGGACTGTTCGCAGGCGGTGCCGTCCGCCACGTCGAAGGGGCACAACTCACCGCTGCCCCCGGCGCGTTGAACCAACGCCAGCGTGGCTTCCGCGTCCGGTTGGCGGCAGCGGTAGTTGATCAAGACGTGACAACCACTCGCCGCCAGCGCTGTCGCCACGGCCCGGCCAATACCCCGGCTCGCGCCCGTGACCAATGCAATTCTCTTGTCCATGGCTCACGCAGCGAAGGCCTGACGCACTGCAATCCTCACTCGCAAAACCTATTTCGTCGGATTCCACACGTATTTGCCGGCCAAGTCCACGTACCCGTAGCGCCGGTCAACTTGCACCCGCGCCAGTCCGTCGGCGAAGGAATCGGCTTCGTCGAACTGCGGATTGATCAAATACTTGCCGCTCTTGTCAATGAACCCCCAGCGGCCCGCGATTTTCACGCGCGCTAGGTCTTCAGCAAAAGCATCCGCGTCGTCGAATTGCGGATTGATGGCGAGTTGTCCGGCGGCATCCACATAGCCCCAGAGTTTACCCACGCGCGCCGGCGCCAGGCCCTTCGTGAAATTGCCCACCTCATCGAATTGCGGGTTGACGACGATCTTGCCGTTCTTGTCAATGAAGCCCCAGCGTTTGCCCATGCGCACCGCTGCGAGACCTTCGGAAAAGGAGCCGATCTTTTCGAATTGAGGGTTGATGACGATCTTGCCGGACAGGTCAATAAAGCCCCAGCGCCCGCCCAGTTCGACGGCGGCCAGCCCCTCGGCGAACGTCAACGCATCGTCGAATTGCGGGTTGATGGCGACGACCCCACTCTTGTCAATGAAACCGTGATGGCCCTTGAGCTTGATGGCGGCCCGTCCATTGGCGAATGGCCCGGCGGCGTCGTACTGCGGATTGATCG
>JANYBF010000045.1 GCA_025360895.1 Verrucomicrobiota bacterium | reverse complement strand
TACGGCCTTGGGCGGCGGCACCATCCGCGATCTGGCCCTCGCCGTATCCCCGTTGTTCTGGATTGCTGATCCCCATTACGTTCACACGGCCGTGGTCGCCGCCCTGGCCACATTTGTCATCGCGCGCTTTTGGGAGTTGCCGCAAACAGTTCTGCTCATCGCCGATGCCTTCGGCCTCGCGCTGTTCACGATGATCGGTGTGGAAAAGTCCCTCGCCTGTGGCGCCGCGCCCACCATCGCCATCTTCCTCGGCGTGGTGACCGGCGTGGGCGGCGGCCTGATGCGCGACGTGCTAACCGGCGAAATCCCCCTGGTGTTTCGGCGGGGCATTTATCTCTACGCCACCGCGGCTTTTTGCGGAGCCGGACTGTTCTTGTTGCTCAACCATTTCTTTCCCGGTCAGCCGCAGAACCGTCTTATCGCGGTTGTCGCCATCCTGATCCTCCGGCTGGCGGGTATTCGCTGGAAACTGGGGCTGCCCTTGTTCCAACCCCGCAGCGCGGACCCGACGGACCGGAAGCCCGGTGAAATTTCATCACCATCCAATTCCTAAACTCCCAAACACAAATCGCTATGAACCCACCAAATAACAAACTCACCTCCCGCCGGGAATTTCTCGGCACTTCCTCCGCCCTCATCGGCGGCGCCATGGCTGCGCCGGCCATTTTATCCGGCAACCTATTCGCCGCCGAAAACAGCGCCACGCTCCGGGTCGGCCTCGTCGGCTGCGGGGGCCGTGGCACGGGGGCCGCCAGCCAGGCGTTGCACGCGGACAAGAATGTGGTCCTCGTTGCCATGGGCGATGCCTTCAATGAGAAATTGCAGTCCGCCCTGCGCGAACTGCAAAAAGAGCATCCCGACCGCGTCAAGGTGACGCCGGACAAATGTTTCATCGGGCTGGATGCCTATCAGAAAGTGATTGATAGCGGAGTGGACGTGGTGCTGCTGTGTACGCCGCCGGGCTTTCGGCCCGTCCACTTCCAGGCCGCGGTGGCTGCGGGCAAACACACGTTCTGCGAAAAGCCAATGGCGACGGACGTGGCCGGCGCGCGTTCGGTGATCGCGACGGCCAAACTGGCGAAGGAGAAACAGCTCTCGGTGCTGGCGGGCTTTTGCTGGCGTTACGATGATGCGCGGCGCGAATTCTATAAGAATATTCATGCCGGGGCAATTGGCGAGATCCGCGCCGTTTACGCCAACTATTACACCGGCCCGGTCAAGCCGATGCCCCCGGCCAGTGATCGGCCCCAGGACATGGGCGACCTCGAATGGCAGATGCGCAACTGGTATAACTTTGTCTGGCTTTCCGGCGACGGCCTGGTCGAGCAGGCGTGTCACAGCGTGGACAAAATTGCGTGGGCGCTGAAGGACGTGCCCCCGATCAAAGCCGTCGCAGTGGGTGGACGCCAGACGAAGAATAACGAAGGGAACATCTACGATCACATGTTCGTGGTCTATGATTTCCCGGGCGACGTGCAGGCGTTTCTCGGCCAACGGCAGATCAGCAACTGTTATGCGGAAAATTCCGATTACATCATGGGCTCGGAAGGCGTCGGCAAAATTACCGGCGGTGCCGGGCCGTCCATTCACGGCAAGCAATCGTGGCGCTATCGCGGGGAGAGCGGCGATATGTACCAGAACGAACACAACGAATTCTTCGCCGGCATCCGCAGCGGCAAGCTCATCAACGACAGTGATCGGATGGTGCAAAGCACGCTGCTGGGCATCATGGGCCGCATGGCGGCCTACACCGGACAGCAAATCACCTGGGAAGAAGTGTTAAACTCGAAGGAACAACTCGTGCCGCAGGAACTCGATTGGAAAATGAAACTACCCATCGCGCCCATGGCCATTCCGGGCTTCACCAAATTGATTTGAGATCCGAGCCGCTGTAAGTGACCGGCGCCGGGGCGGGAATTGATGGCAATGGAGATTGGCGGAGAAGGGGGGATTCGAACCCCCGATACGGTTTAACCCGTATACCGGTTTAGCAAACCAGCGCCTTCAGCCACTCGGCCACCTCTCCACCGGCCTTTAGTGAACCCCAACCGCACCCGGCGCTCAAGTCATTTCTCGCCCGCCGGCCCCCAAAGGGCGCATCCTGCCTGCCCTCATTTGAAGTTCCGCC
>JANYBF010000018.1 GCA_025360895.1 Verrucomicrobiota bacterium | reverse complement strand
AACACATCGAGCGCGGCCAGCAACAGGTGGACGGGATTCTTCGCGTCGAAGTCGCCCACCGCGAGCGCGAGACTCGGCGACGCGCTGGGATTGCTCAGGTTCACCTGGAGTAAGAATTTAACGACCATGCCCAGCACGCCGATCATGCCCGCAATTCCCGCCGCTTCCATCGCCTTGCCATAGCTGAACTGCGCCCGCAGCAACAGCCGGCCCAACAGCCACAAAACCGTGGCCCACCAAAACACCCGCCCGATTCCAAAGATCGCTCCGACCCCCACCGCCCCCGCTTTCATCAACGTCCCGGTACCAAATTTTTCCATCATGGCCTGTTGCTGATCCGCTTGCTGGCGCGTCAGGCGTCCAGTCGTCACCTGCTTTTCAATGGCCTGATCCTGTTGCTCGCGCACTTTGTGCTGAATCGCTGGCTGGGAGGCGACGATGACCCACGACCCGGC
Organism: Verrucomicrobiota bacterium; assembly: GCA_025360895.1. Taxonomy (GTDB): domain Bacteria; phylum Verrucomicrobiota; class Verrucomicrobiia; order Limisphaerales; family JADLHS01; genus JADLHS01. Next base: position 3,083 of record JANYBF010000018.1, on the reverse strand, counting down.
TAACACGACGGCGGTGATTAATGCGGGCACCAGCCAGTTCGCGGTTGTCCGACGGCTGGCTTTGATCTCCTCGAACACCTCGCTGGGCGCGGCAAAAACATTCATCAAACGCGCTGCGAGTGACGTGGCCGGCACAGCGTTCGCAGGCGGCGGCTCTTGGGCAAATAGAGGTGGCTGATCCATGAAAATCCGTGTCTGACTAATCCCTGGGACGATTTGAGTTTTGAGTGGCTGTCCGACATGGATTCGAACCATGAATAACGCCTCCAAAGGGCGCTGTGTTACCATTACACCATCGGACAAACCGCGCCGACGTTAGCTGTCCCGGCGATTGTGCGCAAAGACAAATTTCCGCCGGTTCAGCCGCAACGCGTTACCAATCACCACCAAGTCGGAAATGCCCATCGCTGCCGCGCACAGCACCGGACTCATAAACCCCAACGCCGCCAGCGGCACCCCGACCGCATTGTAGAAGAACGCCCAGAACAGATTCTGCTTGATCGTCTGCAACGTTGCTCGCGCCAAGGCCAACGCTTCCGGCACAGCTGCGATGTCGGATTTCAACAAAATGATGTCCGCTGCCTCCTGCGCCACGTCACTGGCGCGGCTCACGGCGATGCCAAGATCGGCCTGGGTCAAAGCGGGCGCGTCGTTGATGCCGTCGCCCACAAACGCCACGCGCTCGCCTTGGGCCTGAAGCTTCTTCACAAACGTCGCCTTCTGGTCCGGGCGAACTTCGGCAAAGACATTTTCCGGCCCGATGCCGACTTGTTCGGCGATGCTGGCGGCGGTGAGCCTATTATCGCCGGTCAGTAAGTGAACCTTTAATCCCTGTTGCTGGAGCAATGCCACAACCATTGCGGAATCTGGCTTCAACGTGTCCCGCACGGCGAATAGAGCCACGAGTGAATTATCAAGCGCGAGTCCGACCAGGGTCGCGCCGTGGGCCGACCACTCGCCGATGAAACTCGCGCCCGCCGCGAGGTCCACATTTGTTTCCTTCAGCCACGGCAACGAACCGAGCCGAGCCGGGCGACTTGGAGTCTGCGGGCTGGCGGTTGAAGGTTGGAAGCTGGCTTGTACTCCGGCCCCGCGCACTTCCTGCCAGTCGCTGAGTTTAATTTCTGCGGCCGAAAGTTTCGCCACGGCCTGACTGATCGGATGCGTTGAATGACGGGCGAGCGCGGCGGCCCAACTTTCATAGGAGACGACGGGCGGCGGCTCTGACTTTCTTTGCTCTTTATTATTTTCAATCCGAGACTCTCCAAGCTGTGCTGCACTTTGCCAAATCTTCACCACCTCCGGTTTGCCCATCGTCAACGTGCCCGTCTTGTCAAAAATCACCGCCGTTACCAAGCCGGCTTTTTCCAAAGCCACACCATCACGAATGAGAATGCCCTGGCGTGCCGCTGCGTTTGCCGCCGCCATGATCGCGGCGGGCGTCGCCAGCCCCATCGCGCACGGACAGGCGATGATCAGCACCGCCGCCGCAATGATGAATCCCGCCGCCGCGCCGGTCGGCGGATGCGCGGGCCACAGAAATTGCGCGAGCCAAGCATGAACGTGACTGGCGGAGGACGGTGCGAGGCCCCACCACAAGCCGGCCGCGATGGCCACCACCACAACGATCGGCACGAACACGTTGCTCACGCGGTCGCCGAGCCGCTGGATACCCGCCCGGCTGGTCTGCGCGCGTTGCACGGCGGCGATGATGTGCGCGAGCGCGGTGGCTTCGCCCGTGGCCGTGACGCGCATGACGAGCCGCCCGTTGAGGTTCACGGTGCCCGCGTATAGTTCGGCCGCCGCCGATTTGTCCACCGGCACGGATTCACCGGTGAGCATCGCTTCGTCCACCGCCGAGGCGCCCTCGATTACCGTGCCATCCACGGGCACGCGGTCGCCGGGCCGTAGCGCGACGCAATCGCCGATTTCGAGTTCGGCAACGGGCACTTCCACTTCCGGCGTTTGCATGGAAGCAGCCGGTTTGAAGTTGAGGAGGTCGCGTGGACTAAATTTGGTAGAGAGCGCAGTCGCCTGCGCGCCATCGCCAACCGGCTGAATGGTGGCTGGCAGAGGACTGCGCGTCCTGCTGTTTTGTTGCAACTTCCGCGCAGTTTGGGGTGCCAGTTCCAACAGCGCTCGCAGGGTACTCGAAGCGCGTTGGCTCACGCGCGCTTCAATCCTGTGGCCGACGCTGATGAGCGTAATGATGGCGGCGGCCTCCATTAAATAGAGATGCCCGCCGGCGCCGGTGAACAGTGCCCACGCGCTGTAGCCAAACGCCGTGGTCGAGCCGAGCGCCACCAGCGTGTCCATGTTCGAGCTGCCGACCCGGAGTTGGCGCCAGGCGCCGCGATAAAACTGCGCGCCGCAAAAAGTCTGCACCCCACTGGCTAGGGCAAACGAAGACCATTGAAACCAGCGCACCATGCCGAGATCGAAAATCCATTCGCCCAGCATCAGCGCGGCAGTGACGCAGCCACCGAGCCATAAATTGAGATGCCAGTCAACTCGGGGAGAGGCTTCGCGGTTGGCGCCGGCGGTTGGCGCCAGTCGGGCATCGTAACCAGCGCGCTTGATGGCCCCAACCAACAGACTGGGATTGGACACGGTCTCGGCTGTCCAGCGCACGGAAGCGCGGCCAGCTTCCAATGCCACCGAAGCGCTACGCACGCCCGGTACGCTTTGGATCGCTTCCGTGACATGCCGGGCGCAATTGTTGCAAGTCATGCCCTCCACGGACAGTTCGGTAACCACCGAGGCAGCGGCCCGGGTCGTGGCGGCGGGTGATGTCATAAACCAAAGCCAACATGCCACGCCCACCGCACCGAAGCAATCCATCACCCCCCTCAGACAGTTCTGGGCGGTCACTCAACCCCCAAACCCACCCCTCAACAACTCGCCCGAAATCCTCGGAAAATACTCACGCTGAAAGCTGTCCCCTTTTGAACCCGCAGCAATCCCCTTTTGAACTCCCGCCGACAAAATATCGGCATCTGCTTGCGTCAATTCGACCATTCCTGTATTCTGAGCGCCATAGGGAAATGGCTTATTTAATTGGGCCTCACTGATTCGCCGGACTT
>JANYBF010000653.1 GCA_025360895.1 Verrucomicrobiota bacterium | reverse complement strand
CAACGCCGCGAGGTCTTCCGGCAGTAGCGCGCCGCCATCGGCATCGCCGGACGTGACGAGCCAACTGCCGTCGGCGAACCGCACGGGCGCTTGCAAACGCTGGGGCACGCGCACCACGAGGGTCGCGTTGCCGCTTAACGTACTGCCGCCGGCATTGGAAGCGCGCACGGCATAGCTGCCACGATCTTTGCGCCCGACGATCGGGAGCGACAGGGTTTGATTCGTTGCGCCTGCGATATTCGTTCCGAACCGCATCCATTGGAAAGTGACCGGCTTGACGGTGCTTGATGTCACAGCGAAGAAGCTTACATTACTTCCTGCGGCCACCGTCAGATTCTCCGGTTGAATGTTCACAGTCGGTGGCGGTGGGGTGAATGCTACTTCATCCAGCCAGCCGGCGTCGCGACCCGCGCTCACGCTGCCATCCTTGGAGTAAACCCAGCGTAACAGATGGGTGCCGTTGGTGAAGGTGATGACGCGCTGTTCCCATCCCGTTTCGCCAGAGATGCTCATCAGCGGCGTGGCGCTTTGATCTACGAAGACCCGAAGGAAATCGAATCCTTCCTCGGACGAAACCTTCCACCAGAACGTCAGTGTGCCCGGACCGGTGACATAAGATCCTTGAAGAGTGGATTGGCCACCGTTCGTCGTCGCACCACTCTGGGCAGCGGCATCGCCATCGTGTGACTCCCGATTCTGCACGAACCAGGCCATGCTGCGGTCGGGCGGAGTCAGCCAGTTCAAATTCGTCGTGTTCAACGCAGCCGCAAGATTGGTGTTGAACGGGATTGTGATATTGGCGATTTCACTCGCCGCCGCGCCCAACCCATTCGAGGCGATCATTCGATATGCGCCCGTATCTTTGCCGAGCATATTCGTCAGAATTAGTGAGGCGTTCGTCGCACCAGGCAGCGGCATGTTATCCAGCAACCACTGGTAGCGCATCGGCTGAACGCCAACCGCGCGGGAATGAAGTTGAACCGTGTTGCTCTTCTGCGCGATCTGGCTATGCGGGTGGAGCGTGAGATTCGGCGAGCCGTTGCCAATCACTTTCACATCAAAGCCTGTTTGCACGCCGCCCGCCGCGATGGCGATGACGTTGTTGGTGGCGGGCAGTGAAATCTCGGAAGTGACCAATGTACCGTCCTGTTTCAAAATCATGCTTGCGTTGCCGCTACCGAGCGTTAGCGCAACAGCGTTTGATACCGCAGTTCTGCGTTCATCCACTGACACCGGCTGACTTGTGGAAGAAATCGGCCAAGTCACCACAGTCCCGTCCTGACGCAAGGCTCTGTTCGCCATCGCACTTGTCACGACAGCTATTGCATTCGACAAGCCCGACACAACAGAAAAAGTAGAACTCCCAGCGGACCACATTGCAACCGTTCCGTCCCGTCGAAGCGCGAGATTTTGCGAGAGCCCAGCAGTGACCGCTACCACGTTGGTCAGCCCCGCAGGTATCGTGGCTAATTGTCCCCAACCGGTTATCGTCCCATCTGACCTTACGGCATAACTTCGAGAATTTCCTGCGGCGATGGAAATCACATTCGACAAGCCCAAAGGCACGTTGATTTGGCCAAACCCCCAGGCCACAACGGTTCCATTTGAACGCAACGCCAGGCAATACTCGTAACCGGCGGAGATCGCTATGATGTTGGTGACGGTTGCGGGAATATTCGTGACAGCGTATGCCTCACCGAAAACAAAACCGGCATTTGCCAGCCACGTCCGCACCGTGCCATCGGACCGGAGGGCCAGCACGTATGAACCACCCGCTGCCACGGCGATGACATCGGACAATCCCAAAGGCGTATTGATGTCGTTGGCAAAGGGCGCGCCCGCGATCAGGACCTGGGCGACGTTCAGCAAAAACTTGGCGCTGTTTGTCGTTCCCAACGCATCATTGACCTCCACGTTGTAATAGCCCGCCTGAGGGTATTGGAGGTTGGACAAGGTCAACGTCGAGTTGGTCGCGTCAGGAATGTCCAGGCCATTGAACTTCCATTGGTAGATCAACGGCGCGCTGCCACGCGCATCCACTGCTATCGTCACACCACCGCCGACTGGAGACACGAGGTTGGTCACAGTGCTTTGATCAGGTTTTCTGGCGTAGGTTTGCCGCAAGAAGTACGGCGGACTGTCCGTCACGATCAAGGAGGCGCGAATCGTTTGCGCCTCGCCGTAAAAATTGGTCACGCGCATGGAATAAAGTCCGGAGTTTTCCGGCTGCACATCGAAGAGTGAGAGCGAGGGGCCGGTTGCTGAGGGCAAATCCGTTCCGTTGAAATTCCATTGATAGTGCAACGGCGGTGTGCCGTCGGCTTGTGCTGAGAGGAATATATCTGTTCCGGCTCGAACAATTCGATCTGTCGGCTGCTTTGTAATGAATGGCGGACCAATTACGAGGAGCGATGCAGCAGAACTGACGACGGAGCCCAAGGCGTTGCTGACGACAACCGCATAGGTCCCGATGTCGGAGAATTGGAGATTCATGATCGTCAGCGTGGCGGTGGCAGTGCCTGAGATGCGGACATCGTTAGGATTGATCGGCGACCCGTTGAAATACCACTGATAACTCAGTGGCCCTCGTCCGGTTGCCACGACCGAGAAGGTCGCGTTCGAAGTGTAAGGAAGTCCCCGGCTCTCCGGATTCTGAAGGATTTGGACCGGGCCAATCGGCATCAAAGCCAGACTTTGATTCCCGCCTGCGGCAATCGCGGTCACATTCGACAAGCCGGATGGCAACGCCGACTGGCCGTAGAAGTTGTCTCCCCAGGCAACGATGGTTCCGTCGGTTCTCAGTGCCATGGCGTGGGAGCTGCCGGCCGCGATAGCCGCGACATTCGACAAACCAACCGGAACGTTCGCCTGGCCCGAGTAGTTCTCGCCCCAAGTCACCACGGTGCCATCGGCTTTCAGGGCCACGTTGAAAAGACTGCCCGCGGCAATCGCCACGACGTTTGACAAATCAAAAGGGATGTTCGTTTGGCCGTAGGAGTTATTTCCCCACGCGACCACTGAGCCGTCGGCTTTCAAGGCGAGGCTGTGGTTGGCGCCAGCCGCGACGGCTATGGCATCCACCAAGCCAGCAGGGACATTGGTTTCGCCGTTGGAGTTGTCACCCCAAGCGGTCACGGTGCCGTCGGCGTTCAACGCAAGACTGTGATTGCCTCTGCTGGCAACCGCCGCGACCCGCGACAAATTGTCCGGCACATTGGTCTGGCCATAGTAATTGTTTCCCCACGCGACCACGCTGCCATTCACTTTGAGCGCCAGACTGTGAAGGCTGCCGGCGGCAATGGCTTTCACGTTCGCCAAATCGGACGGAACATTGATCTGGCCCTGATTATTCAATCCCCACGCGACGACTGATCCGTCACTCCTTAGTGCCAAACTATGTTGATCACCCCCCGCAATTGCCTTGATGTTGTTGACCGCGACGGGCAGCCGGGTCTGGCCGTAGGTGTTGTCTCCCCACGC
>JANYBF010000586.1 GCA_025360895.1 Verrucomicrobiota bacterium | reverse complement strand
AGGTCAGGCACAATTTCGCGCCACCGAGGATTTAACGGAGGAGGACGAATCCCCGCAACTCAATTGACGTAGCGCTCAAGAACGGTGATGAGCGAGCGGAGATTTCGCCGGCCTTGCGCGACGTCCGCCACGTTCTCAATACAATCGTGGGCGTGAGAATGAATGATTTTTTCCGCAACAGACTTGAGCGCATTCCGCGCTGAAATTACCTGGTTCAGAATCTCCGCGCAGTCGGCGTCCGCCGTCACCATTCTTTCAACCGCCTCAACCTGTCCGCGGATTTTCCTCAAGCGCAGGACAAGCGCTATCTTTTCCTTTTCCGGGTGAACGTGTTTCATTGCACACTCCTAAGCAATTACAAGGCCGTTGCCAAGATGAAAAAAGGTTTGACGCTATAAGGGGGTGGGGGTATATGGCTCGCGTCATAAATCAGAAATGAAATGAACGCCCCTCCCTCAAAGTATTCGTCCCCCTCGCCACCAACACTGGATGCAGCGGCGCGCAAAACCAACGACGAAGTTTTTGAGGCTCTCGGGACATCGCCAGCCGGTTTGACCGAACCGGAAGCAGCAGCACGACTCCAGCATTTCGGCCCGAACGAAGTCGCCCAGGAAAGAAAGCACGAGTGGCTGCACCGGCTTTGGGTGGCCGTCCGCAATCCGTTGGTGATTCTGCTGACGATTCTGGCGACGGTTTCGTATGCCACCGGTGATCTTCGTGCCGGAACGGTGATGCTGCTGATGGTTGTATTGGGGGTCACGCTGCGGTTTGTGCAAGAGACCAAGGCTAATACTGCGGCGGCCAAACTCAAGGCGATGATCAAAGTCACCGCCACCGTCGTGCGCGATGGTCAAGTCAAGGAAATCCCCCTCCAGCAACTTGTTCCCGGCGACATCGTAAAACTTTCGGCGGGCGACATGATTCCCGGCGACGTGCGGTTGCTCGCGGCCAAAGACTTGTTCCTCATCCAGGGCACGCTCACCGGCGAGTCTTTGCCGGTGGAGAAATCCGAGGCGCGCGATTTACGAACCAACGTCTCGACCATCGAACGCACGAACATCTGCTTCCTGGGCACGAGCGTGGAGAGCGGCGCGGCCACGGCGATCATTGTCGCGACGGGCACGCAAACGTATTTCGGCAAGATGGCCAGCAGCCTGGCCGGACAGCAAGTCGAGACCGCTTTTGACAAAGGTGTCAAAAAATATGTCTGGTTGATGCTTTCGTTCATGTTCGTGATGGTGCCGATGGTTTTCCTCATCAACGGCCTGTTCAAACACAATTGGCACGACGCCTTTTTCTTCGCGATGGCGGTCGCCGTTGGTCTCACGCCAGAAATGTTGCCGATGATTGTTTCCGTCTGCCTGTCGAAAGGCGCGCTCGCGATGTCGAAGAAGAAGGTCATCGTCAAGAAACTCAATTCCATCCAGAACTTCGGCGCGATGGACGTGCTCTGCACCGACAAGACCGGCACGCTGACGATGGACCACGTCATTCTCGAAATGCACGTTGATGTTTTCAAAAACGAAAGCGAGGCGGTGCTGCGCGATGCTTATCTCATCAGCCACTTCCAGACCGGCCTGAAAAACGTTCTCGACCGTGCCGTGTTGAAATACAAGGAACTGCATGGCGAACTGGGAATCGACAAATACAAGATGGTGGATGAAATCCCGTTCGATTTTTCGCGCCGGATGATGTCCGTCGCCATTGAATGTCCCAACGGCGAACGCCAGTTATTGACCAAAGGCGCACCAGAAGCCGTGTTCGCCAAATGCACGCACTTCGAGAACGGCGGGGAAATCCTGCCGATGGAACCGATCCTCGTCGGCGATCTCGTGCAACAGGTCAACGAGTTGAGCGAGGATGGTTTTCGGGTGCTTGCTGTCGCCACTAAAAAGCTCAGGACACAAACCACATTCACCAAAGCCGACGAAAGCGGTCTGGTTTTAACCGGCTACCTTGCGTTCCTCGATCCGCCGAAAGATTCGGCGGCCAAAGCAATTGAAGCACTGCGGCAAAACGGCGTTACTGTGAAGGTTCTGACCGGCGACAACGACCTCGTGACGCGCAAGGTATGCAGCGAAGTCGGCATCCGCGCGGGAAAAATTCTGCTTGGCAGTCAGGTTGAAAATCTCACGGACGAACAACTCGCCAAAGAGGTCGAAACCACGGACGTTTTTGCGCGCCTTTCGCCCGCGCACAAAAAGCGCGTTGTGCAGGCACTCCAGAGCAACAAACACGTCGTCGGTTTCATGGGCGACGGCATCAATGATGCGCCCGCGCTGCGCGCTGCCGATGTGGGCATTTCAGTGGATACCGCCGTGGACATCGCCAAGGAATCCGCCGACATGATCTTGTTGGAAAAGAATTTGATGGTACTGGAGGAGGGCGTGCTCGAAGGCCGTAAGGTGTTCGTTAACATCCTCAAATACATCCGCATGGGTGCGAGCTCCAACTTCGGTAATATGTTCAGCGTACTGGGCGCGAGCGCATGGCTGCCGTTCTTGCCGATGCAGCCGATTCAGGTTCTGTCAAACAATCTGCTTTACGATTTTTCACAAGTGCCAATTCCGACGGACAACGTCGGCTCGGCGGTCATCTCCAAGCCGCGTCCGTGGCACATGGGAGAAATCTCCAGATTCATCATGTGCATTGGTCCGATCAGCTCCATTTTCGATTACACGACCTACGCGCTGATGTGGTTTTTCTTCAAATGCAGCAATCTGGCTTTGGTCGCACCGCTGGAACTGGCCGCGCGTTTCAGCAATCCCGTGGACACGGATCACACCTACGCCGCCGCATTGTTCAGCACCGGCTGGTTCGTTGAATCGCTGATGACCCAAACGCTCATCGTCCACGTCATCCGCACCAACCAGATTCCGTTCATTCAGTCGCGCGCAAGCTGGCAGTTGACGGTGACGACGTTTGCCATCATCGGCATTGGCGCGTGGCTGCCATTTTCACCGCTGGCGCAGTATTTGGGATTTGTGCCATTGCCGTGGCAGTTTTGGCCAATGCTTGCGGTCACGCTGGTTTGCTACGTCGGGCTGACGCAGATCATCAAAGCCTGGATGGTGCGCAAACGGTGGATTTGAAAACCATCCATGCCGAACGAACCCAAAAATAAACCGTCGCGAAAGAGGCCAGGAGTTGTCGCCTTCGTTTTCGCTGGCGTCGGGCTCTTCCTTCTTGATGGAGCGGCCGACGCATTGGCATTGCATAATGCTGGTATGTTTGCGTGGGTGTTTATTATCGCCGGGGCTGGGTTAATTCTCCTGGCCGGGTTGTGGGGAACGGGGCGAGTCTGAATCAAAAGTGGTCGGCGATTTACCGCGCCGGTGGACAGAGGGTGACGATTTTTTGCGCTGAATCCCTTGACGATTCCATTACACTTGAACCGTGGTTGACGAGAACCGCCCAAATCCCGATGCGCTGCTGAGTTCCATCCAGCGCGAGGAGGCCGCGCAGAAGCGCGGTCGGCTCAAGGTTTTTCTCGGCATGTCCCCCGGCGTCGGCAAGACCTACGCGATGCTGGAGGCCGCGCAACGTGAGTTGAAAGCTGGGCGCGACATCGTCATCGGCTACGTCGAAACGCATGGACGCAAGGAAACCGACGCGCTCACGGTCGGTTTGCCGCAAATCCCCCGGCGCCCGCTCGAACATCGCGGCCTCGCGCTCACCGAATTCGATCTCGATGCCACACTCGCGCGTAAACCGCACCTCGCGCTCGTAGATGAACTCGCGCACACGAACGCGCCCGGCTCGCGTCATCCGAAACGCTGGCAGGACGTGGCCGAGCTGCTCGACGCGGGCATTGACGTGCTCACCACGCTCAACGTCCAGCACGTCGAAAGTCGCGCCGACACCGTGCTCCAGGTCACTGGCACGGAGATTCGCGAGATCGTCCCCGACTCCATGCTCGACGATGCGGTGATTGAGTTGGTTGATCTGCCGCCCGCTGAACTCGTCCAGCGTTTGCACGAAGGTAAAGTATATCTGCCCGAACGCGCCACCGCCGCCGCGCAGGGTTTCTTCCGCGAAGCGAACCTGACGGCGCTGCGTGAACTCGCCCTGCGGCTCGTGGCCGATCATGTCGGCGTGGACACGCGTGAATTGCGCCGCACCCAGGCTGACGTGGGGCCGTGGAAGACGGGTCATTGTTTGCTGGTGGCGGTCGGGCCAGGACCGTTTTCCGAACCGCTCATCCGCTGGACGCGCCGCATGGCGGATGGTTTGCGCTGCCGCTGGCTCGCGGTGCATGTGGAAAATCCGCAGCCGTTGACCGAAGCCGCACAGGCCCAGCTCGGGAAAAATCTCGCCGCCGCCCGGAAGCTTGGCGCGGAAGTCATTGCCACAACGGACGAGAACCTGGTGCGTGGTTTGTTGCGCGCGGCCCGCGAGCACAACGTCACGCAAATCGTCTTTGGCAAACCGGGAAGTTCGCACTGGGTCGATGCCTGGCGCGGTCGCTCCCTGTTGCAACGGCTCATCGAAGCCAGCGGCGACGTGGACGTGCTGGTGGTGCGCGCGGACAAGCCGGAATCCGAAACGACGTCCCGTCCACCGTTGTTTCGCTTCGAGTCACGAGCACAACAATATCTCGCCGCGCTGACCGTCGTCGCCATGGTGACGCTGCTGGGATTGACGGTTCAGCGCTGGCTCGGTTACCAGGCGGTGGCGTTGGTTTATCTTTTGGCCGTGGTGTTGTTGGCGATGTTCGTGGGGCGCGGCCCGAATTTCTTTGCCGCCACGCTGACGGCGCTGGGTTGGAATTTTCTTTTCGTCCCACCGGTGTTGACCTTTCACATCAGCGGATTTCACGACACCATGATGTTCGCGATGTATTTCATTGTGGCGTTGGCGACAGGCCAGTTGACCACGCGGCTGCGGCTTCAGCAACTGGCCGAGCGACAACGCGAACAACGGGCGTCGGCGCTCTATCGCCTTACCCGCGAACTCGCTAACGCTGGCGACTTTCCACAAGTCCTCAGCGTGGTCGTGCGCGAGGTGGGCAGCGCGTTCGATGCGGACGTGGCGGTGCTGTTGCCCGACCTTGAGGCTGGCCAGAAACTCACGCCGTATCCCGCCGGACTGTGGGTGCTCGATGAAAAGGAGGAAGGCGTGGCGGCGTGGGCCTTTCACCACGACCAGCCGGCGGGGCGCTTTACGGACACGCTGCCGCAGGCGACGGCGTTGCATCTGCCGTTGGGCGCGGGCGGGAAACCTTCGGGTGTGATCGCGCTGCGGTTTCATTCCCGCAAACCCCTGAGTGTTCAGCAACGTAACCTGCTGGACAGTTTCGTGCGGCAGATCGCGCTGGTGATTGACCGCCAGCGGCTGCGTGACGCGGAAACGAGTGCGAAGCTGCTCGCGCAGTCGGAACAACTGGGCCGCACGCTGCTGAACTCGGTTTCGCACGAATTGCGGACGCCCATCGCGGCCATCACGAGCGCCGCCAGCGGTCTGCTCGAGTCCGGCACTTTGACGTCGGCGCAGGCAAACCTGACCGCAGAGATCGAATCCGCGAGCGGACGGCTGAACCGGCTCGTGCAAAGTTTGTTAAGCGCGGCGCGCATCCAGTCGGGCCAGATCAAGCCCAACCTCGATTGGTGCGATGTGGCGGACCTGGTGCAGGTCACGCAGCGCGGCGTGGAGAATCTGCTCGGCCAGCATCCGGTGACGGCGCGCATTGCGTCCGGTCTGCCGTTGCTGAAATTGGATTTCGTTTTAATGGAACAGGCGCTGGCCAATCTGCTTGTAAATGCCGCGACGCACACGCCCGCCGGAACGCTCATCGAAATTGGAGCGCGCGTCGAGGGGAAGGAATTGCTGCTCGAAGTTGCGGATCGCGGACCGGGCCTGCCCGGGAATGAGCTGGAACGGATTTTCGATTTGTTTCATCGCACGGTGGACGCCAAACCCGGAGGCACGGGATTGGGGCTGGCGATTGTGAAAGGCTTTGTTGAGTCGCAAAACGGACGCGTGGCGGCGGCGAACCGCGCCGGCGGCGGGGCCATCTTCACCATCCGGTTGCCGGTGCCGGACGCGCCTACGGTGCCGGAGGAAACGACATGAACCCCGCTCCGAATCCGCCACCGGTCAACGCGCTGGTGATTGATGACGAACCGCAAATCCGGCGGTTGCTCACGATCTCGCTCGAAGCCGGCGGCTATCGCGTCCTAACGGCCAACAGCGGCCAGGAAGGACTCGTCCTGGCGGCGCAATACCGGCCCGCGGTGATCCTGCTCGATCTCGGCCTGCCGGACGTGAGCGGGCTGACGGTTTTGCAGCGATTGCGCGAGTGGACGCAGGTGCCGGTGCTTATTCTCACGGTGCAGGACGCCGAGGCGGACAAGATCGCCGCGCTCGACGCTGGCGCGGATGATTACGTGACCAAACCGTTCAACACCGGCGAATTGCTGGCGCGTCTGCGCGCCGTCCGGCGGCACGCCGACAAGGCGCGCGTGGAAGAACCGGTGTTTCAGTCGGGGGATCTAGTGGTGGACCTGGTGGCGCGTCACGTCACGCGCAAAGGGCAACCGGTCAAACTGACCGCAACCGAGTATGCGCTGTTGCGATTGTTCATCCAGCATGCCGGCAAAGTGCTGACGCACCGGCAGATTCTCCGCGAAGTCTGGGGACCAACACACGAGGAGCATACGCACTATCTCCGCGTTTATCTGGCCCACTTGCGCGAGAAGCTGGAAAAGAATCCGGCGGCCCCCACGCTCCTGATCACGGAATCCGGCGTGGGTTATCGGCTGCGTCCGATGCTGGAAACTTGAGTTCACTACCCCAACCGCTCCCGCACAACTCGATGTCGAATCGAGCGTCGGCGGTCATTTTGGTTGGCTTGATTTAACGAAAGACACAGCCGAAGGGAATTCGTCGGCTGCCACGACTAAATCAGGTGACAGAACATTGCGTCGCGGAGCTTCGGCTCGAACCAGGTGCTCTTGGGCGGCATGATGCCGCCCGCGTCGGCGATGGTCATTAAGTCTTCAATGCTCGTCGGAAACATCGAAAAGGCACAGGTGTACTCGCCACGGTTCACCTGTTTCTCCAACTCCGCCGTCCCGCGAATACCGCCCACGAAGTTGATCCGTTTGCTGGTGCGCGGGTCGGCGATGCCGAAGATCGGAGCCAGCGCGTTTTTTTGGAGCAAAGTCACGTCGAGCTTTTCAATCGGATCGTTCGTGGCTGTGAGTTCGGGTCGGAAAGTCAGCGGGTGCCATTGCCGTTCGATGAACAAACCGAGTTCATGTTTGCGGGTCGGCTGGGCCGCGCCGTTGGGTTTGAAAATAAAAATGCCGGCGAGCTTTTGCAGGAGTTGGGCGGCTGACAAGCCGTTCAAATCTTTGAGCACGCGGTTGTAGGGCAGAATCTGCATCTGGTTGTGCGGGAAGATCACGGTGAGAAATTGCCCGCTCTGCCCCGCGCCTTTACGTGATTGATAAACGCGCCCGGCCGCCGCGCTGCGATGATGGCCGTCGGCGATGTAGAGAAACGGAATCCGCGCGAACTGCTCCGTGATGAACTGGATGCCGGTGGCATCGCTTATTCTCCACGACGAATGACGCACGTCATCCTTGCCGGTAAAATCCATATCCGGCATTCCGGTGCTCTGCTTGGCGATGAATTCGTCGAGCGCCGCCCCCGCGCGATAGGTCAAGAACACCGGGCCGGTCTGCGAGTTGAGCGTTTCGATGTGGCGCACGCGGTCATCTTCCTTGTCCGGGCGCGTTAGTTCGTGTTTTTTGATGATGCCGCTCAGGTATTCCTCGCTACTCGCGGCGGCCACGAGGCCGATCTGCGAATGGTTGCCCATAATCTGGCGGTAGAGGTAAAAACATGGTTGGGCGTCCTGTTGGAGCGCGCCTTGGCTGATTAACTTTTGGAAGTTTTCCCGTCCCTGCGCATAAACTTCCGGCGCGTAAATGTCCGTTGCTGGCGGCAGATCAATTTCCGGTTTGCTGACGTGGAGAAAACTCAGCGGATTCCCGGCGGCTAGCCCGCGCGCTTCGTCCGACGACATCACGTCGTAAGGCAGTTCGCAAATTTGGGCGGCCAGTTCGGGTTGGGGCCGCAGGGCGGCGAATGGTTTCAGGGTAGCCATAAAAACGAGGCGCGAGCATACGGATGCCCGTCGGGGAACGCACGGAATTATTGCTGAAGAAAAACCAACCGCCCGCTTACATCAAGGGCGGTGAGCTTGGCTGGCCGATGATTAACTGATCCACCTTCATCTGATTCCCTGACCGCCGCACAAACCATCTCCACCACGCGCCGAATGCCATCATCCCCACCCCGGCTGCCTTCCTGGAAGGGTGTGCCGGGGATGGGTTTCCAATCATCGCGCGCGTGATCCGGCTCCGGCTGCGGCAACCCCGTGAGCGTCGGATCATATTGCCCGTTGTTCCCGCCCAGCTTGTAAATCACCAGGTCCAGCGACGGCACAATGATGAGCGCAAAGCCGCCCGCACCCGATTTCCAATAAGCATCGCGGGGCGCCCCGGCCACGTGGCCGTCCACGTTGTGCTCGAACATCAGCGTGTAGGGACAATGCGGATTGTACGGCGACATCTGATTGCACTTCGCAATGTAATCCATCGGCACGAGTTGTTGATCGCCCCATTTGCCACCGCGCAACAAACAATAACCGAAGCGCAACGCATCC
>JANYBF010000562.1 GCA_025360895.1 Verrucomicrobiota bacterium | reverse complement strand
CCACGCCGGCGAGTTCCGGGCCGACCGGGCCACCTTAGTTGGCGGTGACAGTAGTGGAGGCGAACCAGCGCTCGTCAATGCGGCCACGGTTCAGGCCGTAGGCGTAGGTGTCATCGGGATGGAGCTTTGATGCGCAGGCCGGGTTGAAGAAACGAGCAGGGATCCCACGCAGCCGCAAGCCGGAACAGGCCACCCGTGCGGAAGGGTTCGGCCGCGACTTTGGC
The DNA here is from genome assembly GCA_025360895.1 of Verrucomicrobiota bacterium. GTDB lineage: Bacteria > Verrucomicrobiota > Verrucomicrobiia > Limisphaerales > JADLHS01 > JADLHS01. The sequence continues at coordinate 8,230 of JANYBF010000562.1, read as the reverse complement.
GGAGGTGTTGCCTTTGACAATGCGGAGTTGAGTAATGGTATTGATGCTCATGTGTTTTTCAGAAAGTTCACGGCTGACAGGCTAAAATGAATGTGGATGAGTTGGCAACTATTTCGGGAACAGCGCGCTCCAGCACTTGGATCAAAATATCAATACCCATAGAAGTTGGTCCCGTTGTACAGGGTGCATTTGGAGCGTGCAAGAACGGTTGAAACTGTGCCAAAATCACAACCGTGCCCACTTCGGATACCAAAGTCCCCTCGGACGCCGACAGCGGACGGCATTGGTTCGCTACGACGCATTGGAGCGTCGTGCTGACGGCCAAACAGGGCGGCGCTTCCGAAGCCGCCGGCGCGCTGGAGAAATTGTGCCGCGCGTATTGGCCGCCACTCTACGCTTACATTCGCCGCGATGGCTGCGATGCGACCGAGGCGCAGGACCTGACGCAGGAGTTTTTCGCGCGCTTGCTGGCCAGAGATTACCTCCAACATCTCCGCCACCAGCAAGGCAAGTTCCGATCTTTCCTGCTGGCTTATCTCAAAAACTTCCTGTCCGAGCAGCGCCGGAGGGCGGGGGCTCAAAAGCGCGGCGGTGATTGTGTGTTCATCTCGCTCGATGGGCCGGCCGGCGAAGATGGTTATCTCCTCGAACCGGTGGATGAGTTGACCCCGGACCAGGTCTTTGAACGCCGGTGGGCCCAGACGGTTTTGCAAACGGCGCTGGACCGGCTGCGTGAGGAATACGCCGCGCGGGGCCAGGCCGCGTTGTTCGAACTGTTGCAAGACTACCAGCCGCGCGAGCCAGGCGGACGATCCTACGCGCAACTCGGCGAGGAGTTCGCGATGACGGAAGCCGCCGTGAAGTCGGCCGTGCAACGGATGCGGCAACGCCACCGCGAGTTATTGCGGGAAGAAATTGCTCAAACAGTTACGCGCCCGGAAGAGATTGAGGAAGAACTCCGGCATTTCCGCACGTTGCTGGGCCGGGCGGGAGGCTAGGCCAAAGGTTTCGATTTTTCCTCGGAACTTTCGGCTGATTTTTGTCCTGTATCAACTGGACGGTATCGTTCGGCACGAGAATATACGCATGTCAGACACCGAGCATTGTGCGGAATGTGGGGCGCTTTTTCCGGCGTACTGGCCCAAGGGCCTGTGCGCCAAGTGTGCTCTCGACGGGGCGCTCGCCATGGCGAACGCAGAAAGCCAGGGTTCTCCGGGCGGAAACGCTGACCATCACTCCAGCGGATATGGCGCGTCTCGAGCTACATGAAACGGCTTCACCTAATTGAAATCCACGATCAGGATTGGTGCCCACGTACGGTTCGCGACGCTGAAACCGATTACCTCCAATTCACTATCTCCGCGGCGAAGCCCTACGCAGCCGTGGTTCCAATTCTGGCCAGCGCGCTCCAGCGCTCAGGCAACCGGCATGTGCTCGATCTGTGTTCAGGCGCAGCCGGGCCGTGGCTTTGGCTGCACCCCGTCCTGGCCGAGAAGGGAGTGAGCGTGACGGTCTGCCTGACTGACAAGTATCCGAACCTGGAGGCGTTCGGACGGGCACGCCACCTGACGAATCAGGCCATCAGTTACCACCCTGAACCTGTGGACGCGACGCGAGTTCCCGGCGAGTTGCCCGGATTCCGGACGATGTTCACGGCCTTCCACCATTTCCGCCCTGAGCAAGCGTGCGCCGTGCTTGCCGACGCGGTTCGAAAGCAGCACGGCATCGCAGTTTTTGAGGTCACGCAGCGTAGTGCCTTGGCGCTGCTTCTCACGTTGCCAGCACCGCTGATGGTGCTCCTTGTCACCCCGTTCATTCGCCCGTTTCGCTGGTCGCGGTTGCTCTGGACATACGTGATTCCGCTAGTACCTCTGGTCACGCTGTTCGATGGTCTGGTCTCGTGTTTGCGGACCTACAGCGTCCAAGAGTTGCACGACCTGACCGCAAGATTGGACACGGATGATTACCACTGGGCGATCGGCACAGTGAAAAGCGCGCTGGTACCGATTCCCATTACCTATTTGATTGGAGTGCCGATTGAAAACGCTGCCATTGGTCAAAGGCAAATGCGCGAGAGCGAGAGCGAACAGAATCCTATGCCCGACACGAAACATTGCGCGGAATGCAAGTCGCCTTTGCCGGTGTACTGGCCCAAGGGGTTGTGCGCCCAGTGTGCGCTCGACGGGGCGCTCGACATGACTAACGCGGTAAGCCAAGTCCACCAGGTGGAAGCGCCACCCACTCCAGCCAGCCTTCAGCCGCCGCCATTGAGCGCGGAGACTTCACCCCTGGGGTCGTTCGGCGACTACGATCTCCTGGAGGAAATTGCGCGCGGCGGCATGGGAGTCGTTTACAAGGCCCGACAAAGGAAGCTCGGACGCATCGTGGCGGTGAAGATGATCTTGGCGGGACCGCTGGCGGGCAAGGAATTCGTCCAGCGTTTTCGGACTGAGTCCACCGCCGCCGCCATCCTCCAACATCCCAACATCGTGGCGATCCACGATGTGGGCGTCCACGAAGGCCGGCACTATTTTTCGATGGACTATGTGGAAGGCCGGAACCTGGCGCATCTCGTGGGCCAGCAGCCGTTGCCTGCAAACAAAGCCGCCCGCTCCGTCGAGCTCATCGCCCAGGCCATCCATTACGCGCACGAGCGCGGCATCCTCCACCGCGACCTCAAGCCATCGAACGTGTTGATTGATTCGAACGACCAGCCCCGCATCACCGACTTTGGTCTGGCGAGAAGACTGGACGGCGAATCCAGCCTGACGATGAGTGGCCAAGTGCTGGGTTCGCCAAATTTCATGCCGCCCGAACAAGCCGGTGGGAAGATCGGCAAGGTCGGGAGACCCAGCGATGTGTATGCACTCGGGGGGATTCTTTACTATTTGCTGACGGCGCGGGCACCGTTTCAGGCGGACTCGTTGGAACACATCATCACGCAAGTGCTCAATGCGGAGCCGGTTTCGCCGCGTTTGCTGAATCCTTCGATTCCGAGGGATCTGGAAACGATCACGCTCAAGTGTTTGGAGAAGGAGCCGTCCCGTCGTTACCAAACCGCGCAGGAACTGGCGGATGAATTGGGCCGTGTCCTGCGCCACGAACCCATTCACGCCCGCCCGATCACGACACCGGAGAAGCTCTGGCGTTGGGGGCGGCGCAAGCCAGCCCTCGCGACCGCCCTGGGCTTCGCCTTCGCTGCGCTGGTGATTGGCCTCGCCACGACTTCCTGGCAATGGCGCCGGGCCGAACGCCTTGTCGAGTCTGAACGCAAGGAGCGCATCACTGGCCAGCGCCAGTTGTATGGGGCCAAAATGAACCTGGCCCAGGCGGCGTGGGAACAGAACCAGGTGAGCCGGGCGAGGCAGTTGCTGAAGGACACTGCTACAGCTCCCGAGCGCGGGTTCGAGTGGTACTATTGGCAGCGCCAAATGGATCAGGAGTTAAAGTCGCTTCGCGGACACACCGGGCCGATTCTGGCCCTGGCCTATTCTCCTGATGGCCGGCAGATTGTCACCGCCAGCGCCGATCATACGGCAAAGGTATGGGATGCCGCGAGCGCCACTAATTTGCTTACCTTGATTGGGCACACGGCTCCGGTCCGGTCCGTCGCGTTTTTCCCCGACGGTCAACGCATCATCACCGGAAGTTGGGACAAGACCGCCAGAGTCTGGGATGCGACCACCGGGAAGTCGCACATCCTGGAAGGGCATCGAAGGGAGGTTTTTTCTGTGGCCGTTTCAACGAACGGCCAGCGAATTGCGACGGGCAGCCTGGATCACACGGCCAGGATATGGGATGCCACGACCGGCAACTCTTTGTTGGAATTTACCAATCACGCTCAAGGTGTCTGGGCGGTGGCGTTCTCTCCGGACGGACGGCGCGTCGTCAGCGGCAGTTGGGACAAGACAGCGAGAGTGTGGGATGCAAGTACTGGAAAGGAATTGACCGCGCCTGCTCAGCACACCAATGCCGTATTTTCGGTGGCTTTTTCTCCCGATGGACAGAGCATCGTCACGGGAAGTAAAGATGGCACCGTGCAGCTTTGGGATGCCTGGAGCGGCGCCCATCGACAGACTTTCGACGGCCACCAGCGACCGGTATTTGCGGTCAGTTTTTCGCCGGATGGCCGGAGGATTATCTCGGGGAGCGATGACCAGACGGCCCGCGTGTGGGATATTGCCACTGGCATGTCGCTTCGGGTCCTGAAGGGCCATGGTTCTCGGGTCGGCTCGGTCGCTTACTCTCCGGATGGCCAACGGATCATCACCGGTGGCGGTGGGGTGCGCTTTTCCCCCCTCGGCGATGACGTCGATTTCACGGTCGGCGACGACAACGCCGCCAAAGTGTGGGACGCCACAGAAAACGGGGAGACATATACGCTGAAAGCGAATAACGCACCCGTGATGTCGGTAGACTTCTCTCCCAACGGCAAATTAATTGCGAGCGGCAGTATGGATGGGGCAGCCCGCATTTGGGATCTTGGCAGCGGGCGGGAACTGTGGGTTCGTACGAACAACGCTCCGGTTCGATCGGTTGCTTTCTTCCCGGACGGACGGCGAATGGTCACCGGCAGTTTCGACCAGACCGCGACCGTGTGGGAGGTCGATAGCGGCAAGGCATTGTTTCACCTTAAAGGCCACACTCATAGGATATTTTCTGTTGCGGTTTCTTCCAATGGCCACTGGATCGCTACGGGCAGTTGGGACAACACGGTCCGGTTGTGGGATGCGGCTTCTGGCCGGCATTTTTCCACTTTAGAAGGCCAGAGGGAGGGTGTGCTTCCGGTTGCCTTTTCTCGAGATAGCCGTCGTATTGTCAGTGGGAGTCGAGACGGTGTGGCCATGGTTTGGGATGTGGAAAGCCGCGTGGAAATGTTCCGCCTCAAACAACAACGTGGGCCGGTCTGGTCGGCCGCTTTCTCGCACAATGACCGTCGGATCGTGACGGGCAGCGACGGCTTGAGCGCCACCGTCTGGGACGCGACCACCGGCGAAGAGCAGATGACGCTTAATGGGCATACCGCGCAAATCCTTGCGGCCGTTTTTTCCCCGGACGACTCTCGGATTCTCACGGGTAGCCATGATTATACGGCGAAGCTCTGGGATAGTACGAACGGTAAGGAACTGCTCACCTTGAGAGGACATACCGATTGGGTGTTTTGCGCAGCCTTCTCCCGCGATGGACAGCGGATCGTCACCGGCAGCGGTGATGGCACCGTCAAAGTCTGGGAAGCCGCCACCCGAGACCAGGTTGCGAAATGGGACGAGGAGGAACGAACGGCCGCGGCTGTGAAGCAAGCGCCAGCCGATCCGCGCTGATTCCGTTTCCTCCCCACTTCCGAAGTTATTTCAGATAGTCCCGCTACTTTCACCGATAAAACGTCCTTCAGACAATGACGGGATACTGAACGGCCAGAAATGACAACTCAATAACGAGCGGCCAAAGAAGGCCAAAACAAGAAAAACCAACAAACAAAAGAAACAAAAGATGAAACTTAAAACGCAAATAGCAGCTATCACTCTCGCCGTCGCTGCGAGCACTTTATTGGTGTAGGGCGATCGCGGCGAAAACCACCCCCCGACAATCGAGGGCGTGTGGCAGGTAAGCAGAGTAGGGGTCAATTGCAACGACCCCAACCAGGCGTTGGGAACACCTTTCCCAGCCATAATGACCTTTCACCGGGACGGTATCGTGACCGGCGCCGCCAAGTCTCCTGTCACCGGCCCTTTTGACACGCCTGAGTATGGCTCCTGGCAGCGCGAGCGGGGCCGTCAGAATTACTCCTTCCGGGAGTTGCAGTACCGCTATGATGGAAGCGGCGACTTCCTGGGCTCCCTGGTCCTCACCGCCAATGTGGTCCTCACCGACGCCAACAGCTTCAGCTATTGCGCCACGATCCAGTTCGCCGACGCTAATGGGAATCCAACCGACACCCGTTGCGGCCGGGCCACCGGAACGCGGTTTGAATAGACAGCGGTGAATAGGCTTCCTCAGGGAGCGGTGGCGCAGAATCCCGCCGCTCTCTGAGCGCCCAAGTGGGGAATCAAGAAGCCCATCCCCAAACAAGCTCTTGAACGTGGCCTCTCCTGGCGGTGATGGCCGCATAGCCAATGACTGGATTGCGCGCGGCCTTGGAAGGCGCCGTCGGACTGCAATCCAAAAGACGATAGCCAAAAGACGAAGACGGAATAAATATTATAAATCCCTGACCCGATGAAAACGAATCTTTATGCTGGCGCGGCCGTGCTCGCGGCGATCCTGCTGCCCTGGCAGCCATCTCGCCCGCCGTCGCCTCACCGCCAGTCATCACACCCAATTCCAGTTTCAACTCCCAATCCGTGTTTGCGGGCGCCAGCGCGACCTTCACGATCACCGCGACCGGCGACGCCCCGCTCGCTTATCAATGGCGTCGGGATGGGGCCGAGTTGCCGGGCGAGACGAACAGAACCTTGAGGATTGGCACCGTGCAACCGCCGAACGAAGGCGGCTACGATGCGGTGGTCAGCAACGCGTCCGGGTCGGTCACCAGCTACGTCGCCCGGCTCTACGCCGTGCCGCCGACGAGCGGATTGACCAGGAGCAACCACACCAACGCAGCCGGCCTGCGCCTGCCGTACTTCTACCACCTCCCCACCGGCTATGACCCCGCCCGTCGCTACCCGTTGATCCTTCAGTTCACTGGCGGCGGCATCGATGAGACGACTATCTTCAGCATCCTGCCCGCGCAGTTCTTCGTGCACACGGCCTACGCGCGGCAGGCAGCCGATCCGTCGCTGGTCGTCTATGTCACACGCCGCGCCGGGAACGGGAACGATTCTTGGACGGCTCAGTACCTCGGACAAGTCGCCGCGCTGGTGGATGAGCTGATGGCCGCGTTCAGCGTCGATACCAACCGGCTTTACGTGGTGGGAGCTTCCGAGGGGGCGCCTGCTGCTTGGGATCTGCTTCGGCTGCGCCCGGGTCTGTTTGCGGCCGCCGTCCTGGCCGACGGATGGGAAGGAACAGCCCCGCCCGCGTCGATCAAAGACGTGCCGATATGGGCTTGGCTTGCGGCTGATGATCCCGCCGGCAACATCCCGGAACTGGTGCGAGCCCTGCGCCAAGCCGGTGGCCACCCGATCTTTACCGAGTTCCAGACCGGTGGTCACGTCGACGGCATTGGCGCGGGCAGAATGAGCCCCGTGATCCATGACTGGCTCATGGCGCAGCGGCGTGGGGTGGCTTCCGTCGAGCGCCCACTTTTGTCCATTACCACTCCCATCAGCCAGGAACTCTTTGTCACCTCCGCCGCGACTGTGGACCTGGCCGGTTCGGCTGAGGCGATTGAGCAGACAGTGACCCGGGTGAGCTGGGAGAACCTGACCACGCGCGTCAAAGGTGTTGCCCTCGGAACCAATTCTTGGAGCGTAGCGGCCGTGCCGCTGAGAGGCAATGTGACGAATGTCATCGTCGTGACCGCCACGACCGCGAGTGGCTTCCCCGTCAATGGCGGCACCACGACCTTCAGCGACACGCTCTCCGTCCTGTCGCTGCCGATTACCGTGCGCCTCAATCGTCAGGGATCAATCCTCGCCCTGTCCTGGATTGGCGGCACTGGGCCGTATCGAGTTCAGAAGGCCACGAACTTGACGCTGGCCGACTGGCAAGACTATCGGACCAACGCCCAATCCCCGATTACGCTGGAGGCTGATGACCCGATCGGCTTCTACCGAGTGGTGGAGCCGTGACGGGGTGAACCCGATGAACTGCATGATGCAAACGAAACAAAACCCAACCGGATTCACTCTTCACTCATGAGCGGTCCGACCGGCCACACCAGCCACCCCACCGCGTTGATCCATGAGGCCTCGCTGCGATTGAACAGCGGCGGCAGTTTTTCTTCCCTCGTGATCGTAGTCGGCAATTCCAGCGGTTTACTTTTTGGCACGAAATGCCGGCGCGTTTTCTTGGCCACCGGATTCGAGGTAAGCGAGTAAATCGAGAATTTCATCCTTCGTCAGGACGTTCGCCAGGCCTTCGGGCATGGGTGAGAGCTTCGAGGCTTGGCGGGACTTGATGTTGGTTTTTTTGATCTCCGTGGGGTCTTGCTTGAACGGATCCACGTAGATCACCACTTTGTCACTCGTTTCATCCACGATCCGGCCCGTGATGTCCTCACCATCATTTAGCCGGAAAGTTGTGTTCATGAACTGTTCGCTCACGACCTTGGATGGTTCGAGCAGCGACT
>JANYBF010000557.1 GCA_025360895.1 Verrucomicrobiota bacterium | reverse complement strand
GTTCAGAGTTGAGGGTTGAAAGTTGAGACCGACAGAAAAGCGGAAGCGACTCTTGACAAGGGCCGTTAAGTAGATCGTGATGAGGTATGGCCGAGCGACACGGTTGTCAGGCGGGATTTTTCCGCGGCGACGACTGGTTTTCAAATTCTGAAAGGGCGCCCGCTGCATGAGACGGCAATTTTACCGGCTCATTCGCGATCTTCACTTGTACCTGGGGTTGTTCAGCAGCCCATTCGTGCTCGTCTTTGCCATCAGCGTGTTTTTTCTGGTTCACACCTGGCTGCCGAAACTCACTCCAGAAGTCTCCCACACACGGGTTGTTTCAGTCTTGCCGTTTCCAGGAGATTTGCTGACACTTTCGGGCCGACCGCTCATCGATGCGCTTAGACCGGCACTTGAAAAAGTGGATGTTCACGGTGAGGTCGGATTCGTCCGGTACCTGGTCAAAGAGGAGAAGCTGATCATTCCCGTAACGGTTCCCGGACGCGAGATGATCGTAACCATCAATCTCACCAACCGGGAAGCCACCATCGTGACCCGCGAGGCGGGTCTGGCCGCAGCCATGGCGACGCTCCATCGATCGCCGGGCGAACATGCGCCCGCGATTCGGATGAACTGGTTCTACATGCAGGCGTGGCGCTGGCTGGCCGACACCACGGCTTATCTGATCCTGTTCATTTCGGTCAGCGGCGTTTATCTCTGGTATGTGCTGCGGGCCGAACGCCGGGTGGGTTTTGTCCTGCTCTTCGCCGGGGGGTTGTCGTTTTTCGGATTGGCCTATGCGCTCAGCCACTGAACCCACCGCCGCCCGCTGGCGGGTCCGGCTGGAGCGCTGGAACCGCAAGCTGCATTATTACGCCGGTTTGTTCCTGCTCTTCTTCCTGTGGCTGTTTGCTGTCACCGGCCTGGTCCTGAACCATCCGACCTGGAGCTTTGCGGAATCCTGGACCAAACGCACCGAGACGAATTCGGAACGCGCCATCACCGCGCTCGGACCGGAGGTGAAAGGTGACCTCGCGCAGGCACAGGAGATCATGCGACAACTGGGTATCGAGGGTGATATCCTATGGACAACCACCCGGACGGACACGAATCAGTTCGATTTTCAAGTCCGGCGGCCGGGCCACTACTATTTCATCAAGGCCGATCTGGCGCAAAATCGCGTCACCCTCCGGCACAGTACGGTGAACCTGTGGGGCGTGATCAAAGTGCTGCACGTGTTTAGCGGCGCTTCCATAGATGACCCGCGCCAAAACCGTGACTGGGCGCTCACTACGGTGTGGACCTATTCGATGGATGCCGTTGCCGCCGGCCTGATTTTCATGGTTCTGAGCAGCTTGTATATGTGGTGGGAGCTGCCGCAGAAACGCCTGCTTGGCGTGGTAGTGCTGGGCCTCGGGTCGCTGATTTGTGGCCTGTTTTGCCTCGGTCTCCGCTGGCTTTTTTGACGTGGGGATGGCCCTCGCTCCGCCCGGGGCTCTGGCGGATACGCCCGCGAAACCCTCATCCCCGTCCCTGCTCCCAGTGAGGGGCTTCAGGCAAAAAGGTCCATCACCGGTTTGCCCAAACCATCGCGCGTCGTGTAGAACGGGCGCTTTTCAATTTCATACGCCAGTTTCGGTGAGATCCCGACCGCGCGATAAATCGAGGCATGCAAGTCCTCGATGATCACCCGGTCTTTGATCGTTTTGCATGGCCGCTCGTCGGCGGTCAGGCCGTGGAGATGCCCGTGCTTCATGCCGCCGCCGTATAGCAACACGGAACCGGCATCGGTGAAATGGCGGTGCATCCCGTAATGTTTGGGATCCTCGACCTTGATCGGTATTTCGACCTGGTCTTTGATCAACTTGTCGGGCTTGCCTTCGATCATCGCGTCGCGGCTGAATTCGCTCGCGAGAACGATAAGCGTGCGGCTCAATAGCCCGCGCGCTTCCAGATCAAGCACGAGCTGCGCGATCGGCGCGTCAATCTGCTTCTTCATCGCCACCAACCGCGAGTGGCCGTTTTCGTGCGTGTCCCAGTTGAAGAACGGAATGTATTCGGTCGTAACCTCGATGTAGCGCGCCCCCACTTCGGTCAGCCGCCGGGCCAGCAAACAGCCTAGGCCAAACCGCCCGACCATCTGGTCCTCGTACTTCGCGCCAAACCGGTCGCGCTCGGCCGTAAACCGCTGGGCGGGTTCATAGCTGGGAACGTATTTCCGGATGCTGTCGAGCGGTTCGAGCGAAAGATCAAACGCCTTGGCCGCCGGTGAGCTCAATAGGCGATGCGCATTGTCGAGTGATCGCAGGAGTGATTCCTTTTGATAATCGCTGCCGTGTTCACCGACCGGACTGGCGGCGAGCAGTTTCTTGTAAAACTTGTTCCGATCCTCAAACCGTCCCGGCGTCATGCCGCCCGGCGGGCGCACCGTGTCCGTGGCTTGATCGGGGAACGGAATGTTCAGCGGGCCGTATTCGCTGCCGAGAAAACCGGCGGTGGTGAAGGCCTTCAATTCCTCGCCTTCGCCGTTGTCAAAGCGCTGGCCGATATTGATGAACGCAGGCACGGCGGGATTCAAGGGCCCGAGCGTGCGTGCGATGACGGCGCCAAGATGCGGTGCGGCGACGGTCTGCGGCGGCGCGTAGCCGGTGTGCCAATGGAATTGATGCCGCGAGTGCAGGATGAAACCGAGATCGCCCGCCGTGTAGGTGCGGATAAGCGTACCGCGATCCATGACGGCGGCCATTTTCTCCAGACCTTCGGTAAACTGGATGCCGTCCACCGCCGTTGGAATGCTGGGGAACGTGCTGAGAAACGAGTCCGGCGCCATGCCCTTCTCGAACGGCGTGTAGCGTTTCGGATCGAACGTCTCGGTGTGCGCCATGCCACCGCCCATCCACAGGACGATGACGGTGTCGGCGGTGGCTTTGATTTTCTCGGTCAAAGCTTCCGCCGAAATCACGGCGCGCGGGAAACTGGCGGCCAGCGCCGACAGCGTTGCCGCGCTCGCGGTTTTCAAAAAATTGCGGCGGGACCATTGAGGTGTAATTTTCATAGAATGAATTGTTAGATTACTGGCAGCAGTGCCCCCTGCCGCCAATGATTAACGGCGACGTTGTTTTCTTGAACCAAATCTCGTTTGAACTTTTTGCTGCGCAGTAAACGCTTCGCGTATGCGACACCTAACCTGACCGCAGTCTTGAGGCAAGCCCTGGCACGAAAAGGATCAGGCTCAAGTCCCCACCCGTGAAGCAGCATCCGTCCAAGGTAATAATTCGAACGAGGATGGTTTTTTCTCACAGCCTTTGAAAACCACCGGGCCGCTTCTTTGAAATCCTTTTTATCGAACTCCATTTGGCCGAGACTGAACATCGCTTTGGTTTCACCTTTTCGGGCGGCTTTCAGGTACCAATTCTTGGCCTTCCGCAAATCCTGCCTGATGCCTCTGCCGCCATGATAGAACCATCCTGCAGCAAGTTCGGCGTCGGTATCTCCCGCCTTCGCTGCTTCGAGATTCCAACGGACAGAACTAGCCGTGCTTTTTTTCACGCCTTCGCCTTTGAGATAAGCCAATGAGAGGTTGTATTGTGCGATGCGGTTTCCTTGTTTGGCTGCCCTACGATACCAATAAGCGGCCCGTCGGAATGATTTGCGAACCCCGATACCGTTATCATAGTCCCAACCCAAACAACATTGTCCGACCGGATCGCCAGCTTGGACATTCTTGAGTTGAGCGGAGGAGTGGCTCATGCGGACATTCGTTAATAAATCAGTTGAAACTCCGGCATCATCGTCAGCCCCCAAAGCAAATCTTCCACGCCGTTTTTCTGGATCGGCTGGCCCACGAGGCTGGTCGCCAGTTGCGCTTCCGCCCGCGTGGGTTTGCGGCCCAAGGCTTTGGCATAAAGTTGCGTCACCACATCGTTCGCGGGTGCGGGAACCACCATAGCCTTCTCCGCGCCGGATGCCAGCACCCCGGCCAGTTCCGCACCGTTCGTCAACTCCAGCGCCTGTAACGTGGTCGCCGCACTGGCCCGCGAAGTCAACACCTGCTCGCGGTTGGGCCGGCCCAACGCCAGTTGCAGCGGGTCGGCAGCAACGAGCGCGGCCCGGGTGGCGGTGAAATGATTGGTCGAACCATCGGCGCGCAGGAATTTTGTGGCGGGTGAGCCGTACCAAACCCCGGTGAGCGCACCCACCGCATCCCGGAATTGTTCCGCCGACAACCGCCGCACTTGCGGACCGTGAAAAACAAAATCACTGCCAACCTGCTCCGTCGCCGGCGTGGTGGGTAATTGGTAGGCCCGCGAAGTGAGCATCACTTCGATCAAATGCTTTACGTCGTAGCCGTGATCGGCGAAATCCTCGGCCAGCCAGTCGAGCAAATCCGGATTCCACGCCAGATGTTCCATGTCGTCGAGCGGCTCGACCAGGCCGCGCCCGAAAAATTTCTGCCATAACCGGTTCACAAGCGTGCGCGACAGCCGGCCATCCTGGCGCTCGGTGATGAGCTGGGCGAGGTGTTGGAGCCGGACGGCCTTGTTCGTGGAGGTCGCAAGTTCCCCGAGCTGGGCGTAGATGAATTTTGGCGCGGCAATTTTTCCGGTAGGTTTGTCGCAATGTACCATTTCGAGCGGGCCGTCGGCATAAACGCCTGCCAACCCGTAGGCATCGGCCAGCGTCCAGTCGTTGACAAAGCTGTCGTGACAGCTCGCGCACTTGAGGTTCACGCCCATGAACACCTGCGAGACGCCCTGGGCGGCCTGCATGGCCGGCGTCTGACTGGCGTTCACCACGCCGCGCCAGACGATGCCTTTGACGAAGCCTTCGCTTTCGGGCGTGGGATTGACCAGTTCGGCAACGAACTGGTTGTACGGCTTGTTTGTTTCCAGAGACGAGAAGAGCCATTGGGTGATCTGTTTACGCCCACCATCAATGTAGCCCGTGCCTTGATAATCATTCCGGAGCATGTCATTCCAAAACGACAACCAGTGCAGCGCGTAACCTTCCTGGTCGGCCAGCAGACGGCGGACAAGTTGCCTGCGCTTGTCCTTGCTCGAATCCGCGACAAAGGCTTCCAGCGCCTCCGGCGGTGGCAGCAAACCGATCACATCGAGATAAACCCGCCGCGCATACGTGCGGTCGTCCACGGGCTTCAGCGGCTTGATTTTATTCGCGACGAAATACGGTTCCAGCAGACGATCAATCGGGTTGGCATCCTTGGTCCGGTTTTTCGGGAGGTCTGGCCGGCGCGTTTTCAAATTGGCCGGCTCGGCGCGCGCGAACGTGATGTTCGCATCCCACACTGCGCCCTGGTCAATCCACGCCCGCAACACACCGACTTGTTCACGGGTAAGCTTCGTGCCCTTCTTCGGCATGACGTTGTCCGGGTCCATGCACGTGACCAGTTCCACCAGCAGACTCTCCGCGCTTTTACCCACCACGAGGGCCGGGCCGGTATCGCCGCCCTTGAGCAACGTCGCCCGCGAATCAATCCGGAATCCACCATTCGCCCGGCTGCGACCGTGACACTTGACGCAACTGGCTTCGAAGATGGGTTTGATTTCCTGGCTGAAATTGAGAGGGTGCGTGGCTGGCGGCGGCAATTGCGCCACCTGCTCCGGCGTGAGCGCGGCCAACGCGCTGGCACCCGCCGCGAGCAAGAGGACGAACAGCCAATGGGAACAAGGTGATTTCACTGGGCACAAGTTTACCGTCACTCCGATAAACGACAAAGTAAAATGTCGCTGGATTAGAAGATGATTCGGCGCGGCGGCCGCTCAACCAAAGGTGGGCGCATCACGCCTTTGTTGACCCACGATTTGGGTTGCGGAGGCCGGCCTGGAAGTTCTGGCGTTTGGCTTCAAACCGTCCGGTCAAAATTATGGGATTGGCCTGGGGGGGCGATTCCCAAAGGATTCGTCGTGGTTAATCACTACGTTTGGTTGTAATGCCGGCGCGGCGGATCGGTCCAGCTCCGCTCGGCCCATTGCCACAAACAACACCCGACCCAAATACGGACCAGCTTGAAGAGATTCTGCGCGCCGTTAGTCCCGTCAACTCCCTTGGCCGGGTGGTGGAAAATTAGGACCGTCGTTTCTCAAGCTTCGGACGGTTACGTTCGCGAGGAGAACGATTTGAGTACGCGATCGTGCCTTGACCCGTGTAGCGAAAGGTTACGACCAGTTGTCCATCCACTTCCATTTGCTCCGGGGAGGTGGTCGGTTCGATCGTATGTCCCCCGGTGGCATTCTCGAAACGCCCGGTGCCGCCGGTAAATTCGACCCAACTGAGATTGCGCATCTTGAAATAGATCAAGTCGCCACTGGCCGTGGTCACGACCCCTTCTCCCATAAAATTGCCGGTCTCAAAGTCAAATGATCCCGCAGTGTTGACTACAAATTTGCCGTTATGGGAACCTTCCCCTTGACCCGTCCCCACCGCCTCCCCGAACGAAGTTGGATCTTGGCTGACGATAAACGCAAATTCACCTTTAACCTTAAACGGGCGGGCGATTGGGTTCTTGTCGCCGGCTAAAGTGGTCAACGTCAGGGCGCAGATGGCAAAGATGGCGAGGGTGCTCGAACTGAGTGTTCTAATTTTCATAAACTTCTCCTGCCATGCCTCAAAGCAGAAATGGCTCCAACTTGACGTTTGCATCGAAAGGCCCCGGCCAGGCGCGGCTCAATGATAGGACTGAGGCTGGTTGCCTTGTTTTTCGTTCAAGATCATCGGCATCGAATTTGGAATTGGCAACGACTTGCCCGGGTTGGTTAATCCCGCTCGTTCCACCCTCCCACCTTTACGAGTCCAAGCCGAAGGATTCTCGGCGCCCGCGATAACAGAAGCAAATCCGGCCCACAGGTGGACAATCATGAGGTGCGCTTCCCTGATTTTGGCCGAGCGGCTAATCAAGGGGCTTTGATGTTCCAGCATTGACTTGCTCCCGGGAGGGCTGCCCAGCTTTGTGCCACCGTCTCCCGGTCATTATACGCAGTCACGGATTCACCCCTGGAGCCGCTGAGATTTGCATGGTGCATCAGACCCAAAGCGGGAGGGGCCGAAACGAAGAAAAACCAGGTCTGGCCCGGGGGGGGATCCGAGAGGTCGGCCCCATTGGCATCCGCTCCGGGATGCCGGCTCTGGCGGATCCATTCCCGTTCATTGTTCTCGCAGCCATGCTCTTTCTGAACTGTTCGACCAACGGTTGCACCGAATCCTTTGAAAAAATTATTATGGTGCAGAGGCCGAGGGCTATGACCGCTGGTCAGCCTACTGGCTTTTTCCAGATCGGCACAACGCGTTTCATCTCATCAATGAGCCACTGACACGCGGCGAAAGCTTCCGCCCGATGCGGCGCGATGACCTCCACCCACAGCGACGACTCATTGACCTTCACCACGCCGAGGCGATGGACGAGGCGCACGGATTCAACCGGCCAGCGTTTCTCAATTTCGTCGAACAGCCGGTTAAACTGATGTTGGACCATCTTCTCGAATGCTTCGTATTCAATGGCGCTGATGGGCTTACCGTCCTCGCTTCCGCGCACCACACCCAGAAAATAGATCGCCGCGCCCATGCCATCCGTCATGGTGCGTTGCCGGAGTAAAGCCGGCTCGTCAATTGGTTCGGTGGTGATGGTCAGTTTTCGTTTCATGGTGCTGAAATCTGGCCGCTCGCGCTTTCGGAAAGAATGCCAGTAGAAACGTGATATTTGATCGAATACTTAACCATCGATCCGACCAGAATATTGACCGTAGTGAACCGCGTGTGAAAGAATGCAGTTGCCGACTTTGCGGCAGCAAGCGCAATTTGATTTTTCACCAACCACGGTGCGTCCTCCCTTAATTCGACAGTGACCGTAATTGTTTCAACATCGCAAGAAACTCGATCCACCTTTTCCGAGAAGCTTTTCAAATCAAGGAAGAGGTTTGATTCCCATGCTGGCATTTGTTGAAACACTTGCCTGTCGCCCACAATCCGCAGAACTCCTGCCACGATGAAAATCATGATCACAATTCCCGCTACCGTCAGCCCAAGTGAACCGACTGGCTTACGCGACTTGTCTGTTGCGGTATTATTCATTCTGCGGACACTCTGTGACTAGCCGCCTTGCACCGGCGGGAACAGCGAAACTTCATCGCCGTTCTGCAAAAGGTATTCGCGAGGTTGGTAATCCACGCCGACGGCCAGGAGCGTGGATTTTTTCATTGGCGCGAGCCTCGGCAATTTCACCAGCAGCTGATCGTGTAACGCGCCGAGCGTCGTGCCCGCCGCGACCGTCTCGGTGGTTTGGG
>JANYBF010000402.1 GCA_025360895.1 Verrucomicrobiota bacterium | reverse complement strand
CCCAGCGCTTTTGGCGGCTGCGAGCAACGTTGCCTCGAACTTGATGCGCGGCACATTGTAGGCGTAGTCGGGGAGTGGCCCGCAAAAATCCTTGAACGTGAACGGATAGTCACCGAACTCGTTCATATTGAAGATCGCGCCCGGTTTGTATTTGGCATACGCGCGCACTTCGCCTTCCACACCGAGCCGCCGCAAAATCGGAATGATGGCGGGCACCAGTGATTCACCGACCAGCAACGGGGCGTTGCGCGGCCGATGCAGCAGGCCAACACGGATGCCTTCCCGGGCGAGCAATGCGGCCAGCGCACTGGCCGCCGGGCCGCCGCCGAGGATGGCAATGGACTTGATCTTTCCGTGAGAATGACAGCTACAACTCATGATGGTGTCTGATTGGTCAATCCGAACGGCGCGGATGATGGCAGCGAATTCAATTCGTTTTCAAGCCTGCTTGTTGCCGGGCCGCGCAATCTTTCTCATCGCGGCTGGTTGGAGAATATGTTAAGTCTGAAATGCGTGGTATGAATGCTCCGGTTTCAACGTCGGGTCCAGGCGGCAGACTGACCAGTTCTTGTTTTACCCGTGCGGTGGCAAACGTCCTGGCGGAAGAGCCGGCGCTCGAAGCGGTCACCATTGATCGCACGCACCAGAAAATTTCCGTCGCGACTTTGGGCCGGACCGACGTGGAGAAACTCAGCGCCCGCATCACTACACAATTTCAACAAGCGCAGGAAGCCGCGCCCGGTCCGGCTTGCTCGCTGCTCAGTGGCGCGGGCGATTGCCTGACCTGCGAAACGCCGCTGACTGAATCGGAGCGGAAAGGAATCACCATCCAGCACACGAGTTGCACGACTACCATCGCGCGGGTCACGTGCCCCACCGCGCCAAAATTCTGGCGCTGGCGCAACCTGCCTTTCCCCAAGGTCGTTCAGCGGGATGTCGAGTTTCTCGAAGATCATCACCACGAGGATGAATGGAAGCTGCAACTCATACTCGCGATTGCTTGTGGCGTGTTGGGTTTGCTGGCGGCGTATGTCGTACCGCCCGCGTGGCGGATGCCGGCCTTCGTTTTAAGTTATCTCGCGGGCGCTTGGTTTCCCGCCGAGGAAGTCTGGGAACGTTTGCGTCAGCGCGCGATTGACGTTCACTTTCTCATGCTGTCGGTGGCGGCGGGGGCCGCCAGCATCGGGGCGTGGGGAGAAGGCGCCACGTTGCTGTTCCTGTTTTCTTTATCCGGGGCGCTGGAACATTACGCGCTCGGCCGAACGCAAAAGGAAATCCGTTCGCTGTTCCGCGAAGCGCCCAAGGTCGCCACGTTGCTCGATGCGGGCGGCGGTGAAAGTGAAATTCCCGTGGAACAAATCCGGACTGGCATGCGACTGCTGATCAAGCCCGGCTCGCAGTTTCCGGTGGATGGCGAAGTCCTCAAGGGTGGTACCGCGACCGATGAATCCAATCTGACCGGCGAAGCCACGCCCGTTGAAAAAACCGTGGGCGATACGGTGCTGGCCGGCACGATCAATCTTTGGGGCGCGGTGGAAGTGGGCGTGCTGCGGCCCGCCGCCCAAAGTTCGCTGCAAAAAATCATCCAGTTGATCAGGGAAGCGCAACAGCAGAAGGCGCCTTCGCAACAGTTCGCGGACAAGTTCGGCACCTACTACACCTACCTCGTGCTGGGATTGTCGGCGGTGATGTTCTTCGTCTGGTGGTTGGGCTTCCACCTGCCGCCGTTTACTTCGACGGCGGCGGCGCAGAGCGCGTTTTACCGGACGATGACGCTGCTCGTGGTGGCGTCGCCATGCGCGCTGGTGCTTTCCATTCCGTCGGCGGTGTTGGCGGCCATCGCCTGGGGTGCGCGGCACGGGGTGCTGATTCGCGGCGGCGCGGCGGTGGAAAAACTTGCGGACGTCACGGTCGTCGCGCTGGACAAGACCGGCACGCTCACGACCGGTGAATTGCGCGTGGAAAAAGTGGAGAGTTTCCCGCCGGGCCGCGAAGCCGAAGTGGCACAACTGGCCTATTCATTGGAAAAACTTTCCACCCATCCA
>JANYBF010000513.1 GCA_025360895.1 Verrucomicrobiota bacterium | reverse complement strand
GACCTACAATCTCCGCTACGCCAGTTCGACGCCGCCCAATGCCTGGCCGCAACGGCGTCCGGTCATGCGCGAACTGATTCAGCAGGTTGCGCCCGACGTCATGGGTACGCAGGAGGGTTTGTACGGGCAAATCAAAGACCTTGCCGCCGATCTGCCCGACTACGAATGGATCGGCACGGGCCGCGATGGCGGCAGCCGGGGCGAATTCATGGCGGTGTTTTTTCGCAAGGCACGCCTCGAACCGCTGGCCTTTGATCACTTTTGGTTGTCGGACACCCCGGCAGTCATCGGTTCAACCACTTGGGGCAACAGCAATCGTCGCATGGTGACATGGGTGAGATTTCGCGATCGCGCAACGGGTGACGAGTTTTTCCTGTTCAACACCCATTTTGATCACGAAGTCCAGCCCGCCCGGGAAAAGAGCGCGGAACTCGTCCGGCAACGGGTGATCGCGCTGGACACCAAACTTCCAGTGCTGCTGATCGGTGACTTCAACGCCGCGGCCGGATCAAACAAGGCGTATGAAATTTTGACCGGCGATAAATTTTTAACGGATGCCTGGACGGTCGCCGCGGAACGGCGGGGCGAAGGCACTAATACCTTCAACGGCTTCAAGCCAGCCGAACGGAACGGCGTGCGCATTGACTGGATCCTAACCCGTGGTGACGTGACGGTGGCTTCGGCCGAAACCTTGACGTATGCACCGGACAGCCAGTTTCCGAGTGATCATTTCCCCGTCGTTGCAAAGTTGCGGCTGGAGCCGGCGAAGTAACCGGCCTCTGACATTCACCGGCGATGGGATTTTGCTTGGCGCAAGGGCGGTAAGCCGATTCATTGGCAGCAGTGAACCGGCGATTCTTCCTTATCGTGTGCCTGACCGCGGCGCTCTTGCCAGCGCAGATCGGACGATCCGAATCCAAACCCGCGCCCACCATCCGCAAGGGGAAGGACACCGTCGTTTACCGGGACGACAATTTTTATAGCGCATTCCCTTCGATCGTCCAGCGCCGCGATGGCGAATTGCTTGTCGCGTTCCGGCGCGCACCAGGACGCCGGTTGTTGCTTGGCGAGCAGAACATTTCGCACACCGACGCAAATAGTTACCTCGTGTTGGTTCGCTCTCGGGACGACGGCCAAACCTGGAGCCCGTCGCCGGAGTTGATTTACGCGCATCCGTTCGGCGGCTCCCAGGACCCGTGCATGGTCCAGTTACGCGATGGCACGTTGGTTTGCACGAGTTACGGGTGGACTCTGGTGAACCCGGATTACGCCGCACGTATGACCAACGCGTCACTGCAGGGCAGTTTCGGTTTTCTCGGCGGTTACGTGCTGCGCTCCCAAGACGCCGGGCATTCGTGGCAGGGGCCGTGGCTGCCACTGCACATCGGCAGCGACCCAACGACGGACATCTTTGGGCAACCAGTGCCCGCCTACAATCGCGGCGCGATGTGCGAAGGCAAGGACGGTCGGCTCTACTGGGTCGTGGCAGCCAGCACCGGCTCAAAGCCATGGCGCTCCGAAACCCATTTACTGATTTCATCCGATCAGGGCGAAAGCTGGAGATATTCTTCCCCGGTCGCGACGGACCCGAAAGTGATGTTCAACGAAACTTCGCTTTACGAAACGCCCAAGGGTGATTTGGTTGCCTTCCTGCGCACCGAAAATTTCAACGACTACACCGCCATCGCCCGCTCGACGGATCACGGGAAGAGTTTCCAGCCGTGGCAGGACGCGGGCTGGCAAGGCCATCCGCATTATGCTTTGCGGCTGCCGGATCAACGTGTGCTGTTGGTTTATGGCTATCGCCATGCACCGTTTGGCATTCGTGCCCGCGTGCTGGATGCGGAGTGTACCAACTTTGCCACGGCGGAGGAAATTGTTTTGCGCGATGACGGCGGCAATGGCGACCTCGGGTATCCGTGGGCGACGATGATTTCAAAACGTCAGGCCTTGGTGGTTTATTATTTCAATCAGGCAGACGGTCCGAGGTGCATTGCGGGTACGCTGGTGGAAATCGGGCGGTGAGGTGGTGAACGAACTTTACATGTCAGGCTAGTTTGGCGCTTCGATTTTTCTGATTTTCTGGCTTCTCAAACACTCTGGATAGGGTTTAGAGTTGCCCCGCAAATGAAACCTATTCGCCGTCTGTTGCTCGCCGTTGCTTTCACTGGGTTCTGCGCCGTGCGGACCACCGCACCGGCTCAACTCGCCGCCGTTACCAACCCGCCGCCGGTTAATCCCGCTTCGTTCGTGCCGCTGGTTCAGCCCGTGCCGACCACGCCGGCCTCGATCCCTCCCGTTCAGAGCCAGTTGCCGCCCGCGCCGCTGGCCTCGCAACGCGCGCTTCCCACGGGGATTCTCGCCTTTGATGCGGAGTCGAAGGAAGCTACGGTCAAACCCGGTGAGTTGGCGGCGAATTACGTCTTCCAAATCACCAATGTGTCCCCCGCCGAAGTTATCATCAGCCGCGTGCAACCCTCCTGCGGCTGTACCACGGCGCAATTGCCACCGATGCCTTGGAAGCTTCCCGCTGGCGGCAACGGACAGATTCCGGTCACCATGAATGTGCAAGGCAAGAGCGGGCTGGTGATCAAAACGCTCACGGTTTACACCGAGCTGGGACAAAAGACACTGATACTGAAAACCACGATTCTCCCACCCGACCCCAAGTTGATGACGGCGGTGGATCGCGACCGCAATCAATTGCTCGCCAAGACTGACCGGCAGGTGGTGTTCAAGGGCGACTGTGCCCACTGCCATGTCGAACCCCTGATCGGCAAATCCGGCAAGGAACTCTATGTTGCGGCGTGTGGTATCTGCCATGAGGCGGAGCACCGCGCCGCAATGGTGCCCGACCTCCACAATCTGCCGAATGATACGAACACCGAGTATTGGAAACTGATGTGTGCCATTGGCAAAACCAACACGCTTATGCCGGCCTTTGCGCAGGTGCATGGCGGGCCGCTCTCCGACGCGCAGATTGCTTCGCTCGTAACTTACCTCGGAGCAAACTTCCCGGCTCAAGGCACTAATTCCCGACCCTACCTGCCCAAGCCAAAGATTTAGTTTTCCGACGCCGGTTCAACCGCTGAGCGGTTGTCCGCTCCTCCTTTCGCGTTGCTGCCCTCTCCGCGCGTTCGTATCGTGCCACCGTGCCGCCAACGGAAAATAAGACTTCACCGCTCGCCGCGCCGGTGACGAGGCTTTGGGGCGTCGGCGATGAACGCGCGCGCCAACTTGCGCGCCTCGACATCGCCACGGTGGAGGATTTATTGCTCCATCGCCCCCGCCGCTACGAGGATCGGCGTAAATTCCTTTCCATCCGCGAACTTCAACTCGGTGAAGCCGCGACCGTGCGCGGCAAAATCATCGCCGCTGGCGTGAAGCGGTGGCGCAAAGGTGAGCGGGCCATGTTCGAGTGCGTCATTGACGATGGCACGGCGCATTTGCATTGTCGCTGGTGGCAGGCGCAGCCGTGGATGGAGGAATACTTTCTGGTCGGTCGGGAATTCCTCGCGTTCGGCAAGCCGGAGTCGCTGCGGCCACGGACGATGGACCATCCCGAAACCGAATGGGTCGAGCCGGGCGAGGAAAGCTTCATCCACTTCAACCGCATCGTCCCGATCTATCCGCTCACCGAAGGCTTGCCCCAGCGTTGGCTGCGCGGGTTGATGTGGCGGACGTTGGAGAGACACGAGGCGGCCATTGCCAAAGCACCGTGGGAGAAGTTGCAAGTTGCAAGTTGCAAGTTGCCGGTCGAAAAACCACCAGGTGTGCCGCCGGCAAAACCTTCAACCTTCAACCTTCAACCGCTCTCCTGCCAACGCGCACCAGCGCCATCCGCATGTTGCACTTCCCGGAGGCTTTGACCGATGTGGAATTTGCGCGCCAACGGCTGGCGCTGGATGAATTCATCGCACTGCAAATCCAAATTCAACACCGGCGCAAGAATTTCGAGTCGCGCTCGCAGGCCCTGCCATGCGCCGGGGACAACCGGCTCATGAAACCTTTTCTTGCCACCCTGGGCTTCAAACTCACGGGGGCGCAAACCCGGGTGCTGCGCGAAATCCGCGCTGACATGGGGGGCGCGCATCCCATGCGGCGGTTGCTCCAAGGCGACGTCGGCTCCGGCAAAACCGCGGTGGCCGCCTGCGCGGCGCTGATGGCCTTGGAGAGCGGCTTCAACGTTGTGTTGATGGCGCCGACGGAGATTTTGGCGGAACAACATTTCCAGAACTTCACGCGGTGGCTGGAACCGCTCGGAGTAAAAGTGGAAATGCAAACGGGCAGTCGGAAAACATCCAGCATCCAGCATCCAACATCCAACATAGAACGCGGTAGCGCCAACCACTCCACGCTCCACACTCCGCACTCCGCACTGCTCATGATCGGCACCCACGCCCTCCTCACCGCTGGTTTCGATATTCCAAACCTCGGCCTGGTGATCATTGACGAGCAGCACAAGTTCGGGGTGGCCCAGCGTGAAACGCTGGTGCGCAAGGGGACTTACCCACATCTCCTTGTCATGACGGCCACGCCCATTCCGCGCACGCTGGGCCTCACGCTTTATGGCGACCTGGATTTGTCGGTGATTGACGAACTGCCGCCGGGTCGGGGCCGGGTGAAAACCTTTGTGCGCACGACGGACACGTTACCCAAGGTCTGGGAATTCCTGCGGCAAAAACTCACGACGGGCCGGCAGGCTTACATTGTCTATCCGCGCGTCGAGGACGCGGCGGATGGTTTGAAAGCGGTGACCAAGGAGTTCGATAACTTGAAGG
>JANYBF010000493.1 GCA_025360895.1 Verrucomicrobiota bacterium | reverse complement strand
GTTCTGGGTGATTCGCTGCACACGCGGGTCCGGTCCATGCGGGCGACTCCAATGCGACCAGGGTAACGCATGACCCGGGGGCGAACTCAAACCTTGCGCCCAGAAAATACTCGATGCATTGAACACAAAATTCTCCTTCGGCCCCGGATAAATTGTCGCCGCCCACTTTTGCGGGTGATCGCCCCCGACCCACGCCGTCCCCGCTCCCACAATCTCCAGTCCGGGAATCGCGGCGGGATCGCCGTGATACTCCCAACCGATCAAACCGGGAATAGCATCGCCGGTCTTTACGCCCGTCCCGGCGAAGATCCAGTGCTCCGGTTTCACGATGGTCCAATCACCGCCACCATTGATGGGTTCAATATTGCGCACGCCCATCAACAGGCCTTCATCGGGACCGCGCTCGGGAAACGGGCCATGGTCGCGCTCCCGTTCCACCGCGTAATCATTGGTCGCGCCGTATGGGCCGCCGCGAAACATGATGCGGTTCTCCCGCCCATCCGCGCCCGCCCGCAACGGCGTGACCCAGCAGATGGCGTTGCCGGAGAGGAACAACAGGTTCACGCCGGCATCACGCATTCGCTCGACACTGCGAAACTGCCGGAGGTCCCAATATTCATCGTGTCCAACGCTGACAAAAGCTTTGCATTTCAAGCCGTGATCCGGGGTCAAGAGGTCGCTGTTCACGCAGTAGGTGACGTTGTAGCCACGCTCTTCGAGCCAGTACAAAAGCGGAAATTCCAACGGCAGAAATTCGCCGGAGCCAAAAGTCAAAGGATCGTTCACGACGGCGGTATGTTGAGATTCCCGGCCATACGGGCGATCGAAGCTCACATCCGCCCACGGGCCCTGCCCGTCGATCGGATGCGTGTAAACGGAGAAGTTGTTGGGCCACCGATTATACGCCTGCCAGGTGTTGTCCGAACATTGAAACAGAATGTCGGCCGGTCGTTCATCGCGGACGATAAAAATGACATAGCTTTGCCAATACGTTTCCTTCTCGTTCTTCGGAATCGTGGTCAAGCGTCCCAGATAAACGCCGCTGACCCAGTCTTTGGGAATCGTCAGGCGAGTTGCTGATTCCCAGGCGCACTCGTGCAGATTCTTCGCGGCGGGCGCCGGAGTCGGCTGTTTCTTCCCAACGAACGGGCCCAATTGATGCATCAAGCGGGCGCCCCGGCCGCCGTAGTAACCCATGCGAAAAATTTCCAGGTTGAAAGAGCGGGGTGGATCGGTTGAGACCATGACGTCAATGGCTTCGCCGGCCTTCACACTTTGTTTGGAGCAATAGCCTTCAATCCACGGCGAGCGGAACCCGTCCCGATCCGCGCGCACCCGGGTCAATTGCCAGTCCAACGCTCCGGCCTTTTTATTTTCTTCACGGATTACGGTTCGTGCCACGGACTTTTCCGGAGTGGCGGCAAAACCCGAATGGAGTAAACCGAAAATGGCGACGCACAGCAGACCAAGAGCGACAGGAATCGAGAAGGTAGGGCACGTCACTCCGTGCGCGCCGGCGTCTGGCTGGTAGGGAACGGCGCGCACGGAGTGACGCGCCCTACCAACCAGAACATTTTTGAGAACGGTGTGCAAATGCGGCCCCGGGTGGGTGAGGTGGGAGACGAATTCCCGAAAGAAAAGAAACAGCGTTGGAAGTAACATGAACACATTGATGCCAAAGCGCGGGGCAAGATTCAATCTCAAGACGCTCGGCCATCATTTCATGACCGACAGAGTTGAATAGGAGTGCATCGTTCCTTTTGATGGGGAAAAAATTTCGCGGGATTTCATTTTTGGTTTTCGGGCGGAAAAATTTTGCAGCGGCTGGAAGGTGGACGGTTGTTTTGTCCTAGTTAAGGAGCGTCGGAGGGCCGGTTTTATTGACTATTATCAGTGTGTGAATAAGTCGCGAATAAGAGTTAATATGTTGTCCTCGTAACTCGCCGCGACATTTCATAAAAAAGCTGTTGGCGAAGCTAAACAATTTCGCCGGTTTACCCGCCGAATCTTTGATGTTCAGCGGGTTGTTTTTTCGACAGGCGTAAAACATTGATAATCAAATGCTTGTTTTTATGCTTGGCAACTGTGGTTGGCAGGTTGAAATCGGGCACGGACGGAATTTAATGGTGTGACCTATTTTCGATGTTTAAAATAACGCCACGGGATATGCAGAAAATGGATTTTGAAGCTAAGTGAATAAAACGTTCGAAAAAAGGGCTGACGAGGCAAGTCAGATGCAATCGGCGGCGGAAACAATTTGGAGTTCTGCCCAAGAGCAGCTTCGCTCAATGTTGAGTGCGGATACCTATAATCTTTGGTTCGCACCGCTGCGGGCCACGAGTATCGAGGGGGAAAATGTCATCCTGGAAGTGGCCAACGATTTTTGCGAAGTGTGGCTCAAGGACAATTACTCCGGTCTATTGCAGGATGTATTGAGCGTTGCTGGCGCCAAGCAACTCCGCGCCAAGTTCCTGGTGCGGTCCACCATCCTTGCGCCGGTTTCCGGGCCCGTGGCGGTGCCGCCCAAGGAAACCGTTGCCAAACCCAGGACCGGGTCCGCCCACTTGGATCGTAACAACGGGAACGTAGAATGGAGTTTCAACCCCAAGAATACTTTCGAAACTTTTGTCGTCGGGAATAACAACAACTTTGCTTGTGCGGCGGCCAAGGCGGTCGCCGAAGCGCCCGGCAAGTCCTATAATCCCCTCTTCCTCTACGGCGGCGTGGGTTTGGGTAAAACCCATTTGCTCCACGCCATCGGTCAGCATGTCGCGGCGAATCGGAAAGGGGCTCGCGTCAGCTACGTTTCCTCGGAGAAGTTCACCAACGAGTACATTGACGGCATCCAGAACAATCAACTCGTCAAGTTTCGCAAACGCTATCGCCAGACCGATGTGCTGTTGATTGACGACATCCAATTCCTCGCCGGCAAGGAGCGCATTCAGGAGGAATTTTTCCACACGTTCAACGCGCTGCACGAAGCCCACAAACAGATCGTCCTGACGTGCGATCGCCCGGCCAGCGAAATTCAAGGATTGGAACACCGCCTCGTTTCCCGCTTTGAATGGGGCTTGGTCACCGACCTCCAGCCGCCGGATGTTGAAATGCGGCTGGCTATTCTGAAGAAGAAAGCCGAGTCCATGGGTGTC